>CAIZGA010000516.1 GCA_903932385.1 uncultured Acidobacteriota bacterium | reverse complement strand
GCAACTGGCTGGAAGATTATCTGCGCACGTATCCGCATGCCTTTGTGTTGATTTCACACGACCGATATTTTCTGGACGTGACCGTGAATAAGACGGTGGAGATTTGGAACAAGCGCGTACATTTTTACAGCGGCAATTACGAACGATATCTACAGCAGAAAAAAGATCGTCGCGATCAGCTGGAAGCGGCGTGGCGCAACCAGCGCGAACACATCGAGCATCTGGAATCTTTCATCAGCCGTTTTCGCGCGCAGGCCACCAAGGCGAAGCAGGTGCAGAGCCGCGTGAAGGAGCTGGAAAAAATCGAGCGCATTGAGTTGCCGGAGGAAGAGGCGACCATCCACTTTACCTTTCCGCAGCCGCCGGCCTCGGGCCGCACGGTGATTGAAGCGAGCAACCTGGGGAAAAATTACGGCGAGAAATGTGTGCTGCGCGATGTGAATTTCACCATCAGCCGCGGCGACCGCATTGCACTCATCGGCGCGAATGGCGCGGGCAAATCCACACTCATCCGCCTGCTGGCCGGTGAGGAGCCGCCCACGACGGGCACGACAAAGCTGGGACACAACGTGCTGCTCGACAGCTTTGCGCAGGACCAGTACAAGGCGCTGAATGCCGAGGCGCGCATGCTGGACGACATCAGTGCTGCCGCGCCGCGGATTGCCGATGCCACGCTGCGCAGTCTGCTGGGATGTTTTCTTTTCAGCGGCGATGACGTCTTCAAAAAACTTGGCGTGCTGAGCGGCGGCGAACGCAACCGCTACGCGCTGGCGCGAATGCTGGTGAGCCCTGCAAACTTTCTTCTGCTGGACGAACCTACCAACCACCTGGACCTGCGCGCCAAGGATGTTCTGCTGGAGGCGTTGCGCGAGTTCACCGGCACGGTGGTTTTTGTCAGCCACGACCGCTACTTTATTGACGGTCTGGCCACCACAGTTTTTGAAGTGGAGAACCACGGTGTGCAGGTCTACCCCGGCAACTACGCCGACTATCTGTATCGCAAGCAGACCGAGGCGCAGGGTGGGGACGCGGCTGCAAAGCCCGAGTCGGCCGCGAAAGTCGAACAGAAAATCGATGTGTCATCTGCGGAACAACAGGGCGATGCCGGCGGCGTGAAGCGATTGAATCCCATCAAGCTGCGCCAGTTGCAGGACCGCTGCAGTTTTCTGGAAGAAGAGATTCCCCGCGTTGAAGCCTCAATGGCGCACACCGAACAGGCGCTGTGCGATTTTGTTTCTGCCGAGGAAACTGCGCGGCAGACCACATTGCTCGAAGACCTGCGCACGCAGCACACGGCCATGATGGCGGAGTGGGAAGAGCTTTCGCAGACGCTGGAAGAACAGACGCAGCGGGCGTGATTGTCGCCACACGTGCAAAAAATCCCAGAAAATCACCGCAGAATTCGGATTTATTCGCTGAGCATTTACAATCAATTCACTCATGTCGCAACTATGGAAAACGGACAATTGGTCAGAACGGCTGGCGGAACTGGAAGACCGCTCGACCGCACGCAAGGAACTGCCGCTGCGGCGCGATGTGCGCTCGCTGGGCACACTGCTGGGCCAGGTTCTGCGCGAGCAGGCGGGGCAGGAACTGTTTGCCGCCGTGGAAGAGCTGCGTCGTCAGGCCATTAGCGGACGCGATGGCGGCGGTGATGCCTCCATCCAGCAATCGCTCAAACGCATTGGCAATTTTGATGTTTCCAAGTCATACATGCTGACGCGAGCCTTTGCGTTTTATTTTGAGCTAATCAATCTGGCCGAGACCAACCATCGCAAACGCCGTCGCCTGGCACTGCAGATGGATACGACAGTGGGCCCGCAACGCGGCTCCCTGCGCGGCACGCTGCGTCGCATGCGCGATGCCGGCATCCCGAAAAAAGAAATGCTGGAGCTGTTGCAGAGCATCACCATCACGCCGGTATTTACCGCGCACCCGACAGAAGTCGCGCGGCGCAGCGTGATGTTCAAGCGCCGCCGCATCAGCGAATTGCTGGAAGAGCTCGATCGCATCCCGTTGCCCGAAGAACAGATTGCGCGGCTGGAACGCGAGATGCTGGCTGAGATTACCGCACTGTGGCAGACCGATGATGTCCGCAGTCTGCGACCGACGGTGCGCGATGAAGTTCGCATCACGCTGGATTATTACGACGCGTCGCTCTTTGACACGCTGCCCGGTCTCTACGAAGAAGTGACCGCAGCGGTTCAGGCCGAGTACAACGTTGAGCTGGACATGTCGAAGATGCCGCGGCTGGTGGAGTTTGGCTCGTGGGTGGGCGGCGACCGCGACGGCAATCCGTTTGTCACTCCTCCGGTAACGGTGGAGGCGCTGGCCCGCGCGCGGCGCCATGTGCAGTTGCATTATCATCGCCGGCTGCGCGGATTGTTTGACCAGCTGGCAAGCTCCACGCAACAGGTCCCGGTAAGCGATGCGCTGAACAAACGCGTGGACTACTACATGAACCTGCTGCGTCGCGCCAATGAGCCGCAGTTGGAAGAGCGATTTAAACTGGAACGCTCGCGGCTGCTGGTGGCCTGCATTCTTTTCCGCCTGCGCGGCATACCGCAGACCAGCGTGAGCCTGAAGACCAGCATGCAGGTGCTGCCGGAGTACACGGCCGCCGATGAAATGCTGGAGGACCTGCAGATCCTGCGCGACAGCCTGATGCAGAACCGCGGCGAGCGGCTGGCGCAGATGCGACTGGACCCGCTGCTGGTGGAGGCACGCACCTTCGGCCTGCATCTGCAGACGCTGGACATTCGCCAACATGCGCGCATCCATGCCGCAGCGCTCGATGAACTTTCTGCGTGGACCGGCGAAGGCCTGCCACCGGCGCTTTCTCCGATGACGATGGAAGTGCTGGAAACCTTCCGCACCGTTGCGATGTTGAAGCGCACGCAGCCGGCCACCGCCATCCGCCACTACGTCATCAGCGGCGCCACCTGCAAACGCGACATTGAAGGCGTATTGTGGTTGGCGCGCATGGGCGGCGTCACCGTGGAAGGCAACGCGGAAATTTCCGATCCCGGACTGATGCCGGTGCCGCTGTTTGAATCCATTGAAGACCTGCGCAATGCGCCGGAAATTTGCCGCGACCTGTGGACCACGCCGGACTACTCGCGCCTGCTGGACAGCTGGGGACGCAGCCAGGAAGTGATGCTGGGCTATTCCGACTCGAACAAAGACGGCGGCATGCTGACGAGTTCGTGGGAGATTTTTAAATCGCACCGCGCACTGCATGAAGTGGCCGCCGAGTGCAACGTGAACCTGCGCCTCTTCCACGGCCGCGGCGGCACGGTAGGGCGTGGCGGCGGACCGACGCACCGCGCTCTGTACGCGCAGCCGATGAACGCCTTCAACGGCGAAGCGCGCATCACCGAACAGGGTGAAGTGCTGAACTGGAAATATTCTGATGTCGTTCTGGCCGAGCGCAATCTGGAGTTGATGATTGCCGCCTCGCTGGATGCTCTGGCCCGTCCCGCCGCGCGCACCAAAGATGATGACGGCGACCAGCACTTTACCGGCATCCTGATGCCGGAGTGGGAAGAGGCTTTTGAAGAACTTTCCATCAAGTCCTACGAACACTATCGCAAAGAAATTGTGGAGGACCCCGAGGTCCTGACCTACTTTGAGCAGGCCACGCCGGTGGATGAACTGGAGCACGCCAAGATTGGTTCGCGTCCGGCGCGCCGCAAAGGCAGCCGCCGCTTTGAAGACCTGCGTGCGATTCCCTGGGTCTTCGGCTGGATGCAGTCGCGGCACCTGGTGCCGGCGTGGTATGGCGCGGGCCGCGCGTTTGAAGCGTACATGAAGAAGCCCGGCGGCCTGGAACGTCTGCGCACGATGGCGCGCGAGTTCCCGCTATTCATCGACGTGCTGCGCAATATTGAGACTGCGCTTTCCAAGGCCGACCTCGGCATTGGAAAACTCTACGCCGCGCTGGTGCAGGACAAGGGCATCCGCGAGCGCGTTTTCAGCAAAGTGGAAGACGAGTTCGACCGCACGCAACGCACGGTGCTCGCCATTCTCAACCAGAAAGAATTGCTGGAGACGAATCCTGTGCTGGCGCGTTCAGTGCGGTTGCGCAATCCGTATGTGGACCCGATGAGCCTGATTCAGGTGGACCTGCTGCGCCGCAAACGCAACGGCGAGACGGGCGAGGAAATCAACCGCGCCATTGCCGCGACCATCAACGGCATCTCTGCCGGCCTGCGCAACACGGGCTGAGTTTTCTAACAGCTCAACGATTTAATTCTTCGGTGTAATCGTCGTCGACTTGTTGTGCACAAAAGTGACCGAGAGCGGCGAGCCGTTGTTGGCGTAGCCCGCAGTGCGATTGCCGAAGTCGTTTGAGTCCACGGAAATCGCCGGGCCAATGGCCAGCAGTGTTTGCAGTTCGTTCATGCCGGTGATTTCGCGGTGCTGATCAATCGCCTGCCAGATATCTGCGGGCCAGTGATACATCTGGTGCGGGTCGTCGTAGAAAAAATATCCATCGAGATATAAGTTGTAACCGTCCTGCACATAACCGATGGGCGCGGCATACAGTTTTCCGCCGGTATCCTTCGCCTGAGTGAACACAATCAACACCTGGCGCGAACCGCCCGGCACACGCGTCTGTGCGGAATGCGGCGCCACCTGCTCAATCACGTCCTTCACATCGATGCGGTCCGCACCCAGCAACACGCCGGCGGAGTGGCTGTAGTCGGCATGCTTGCCGCTGCAGGGAAAATAATTAAATTGCCCGGGCGCGGAAACCCAGAGCGGCTTGCCAATCAGCGAGCGGACATCGGCCAGAGTTGCGGGATAAATTTTTCGCACCTGCACCAGATCGTCATCGGAGACCGGACGCGAATACTCGGCCTGCTGCGGCATGGTGCTGTTGCGTTCGCGCCAGATGAGGTAGACACGCACGGCCACACCCAACACCACCACCAGCGTGATTCCCAACATGAGTTTTATGTTCTGCTTCATCAGCATGCCTCCAGATTTTGTCTGCCAGATTAATCCGCGTCCAGATCTGCATCGATGATGTGCAGATCGCGCAGGTGCTGCAGAGATTCCGCGGTGAGTTCATCCACGCTGCGCAGGCTGCGGAAAAACGTCGACCACAGACCGGTAATCATCAGCGAGCCGATGCCGCCGATGACCACCGCGCGCACCGCTCCCCACCATTGTGCAGTGACGCCGCTTTCAAATTCGCCAAACTCATTTGACGCGCCGATGAAGAGATAGCTGACTGCGCTGACGCGGCCGCGCATGGCCGCCGGTGTGGCCAGTTGCAGCAGCGACGAACGCACCACCACGCTGATCATGTCGCTGGCCCCGATGACAAACAACGCTGCCAGCGAGAGTGGGATGCTGCGCGAGACGCCGAAGACAATTGTGGCCGCGCCGAAGATGCCGACACAGACGAGCATCTGCGCGCCTGCATGGCGGCGAATGGGACGCCACGCCAGCACCATGGAGATGCACAGCGCGCCGATGGCCGGCATGGCGCGCAGCAGACCGAAGCCGCGCGGACCGGCGTGCAGAATTTCTTCCGCGTAAATCGGCAGCAGCGCCACGGCACCGCCCAGCAGCACGGCAAATAAATCCAGCGAGCAGGCGCCCAGCAGCAATTTATTTTTCCAGGTGTAGTGCAGGCCGGCCAGCACTGTTTCCAGCGAGAGGTCTTTGTGTTCCATGCGGCCCGGACGGACGTGCAGCGAGTAGACCAGCGCGATGTAGCAGAGCGTTGTACTCAGCGTGAAGATGTAGACGATGGGCACGCCGGCAATGCTGGCGAAGGCGAGTGTCAGCGGCAATGTCAGCAGCACGCCGCCGATGGCCGGACCGGCAACATTGGCCAGTTGGAAAATTGCCGCGCCCCAGTTGACGGCGTTGACGAAATGTTTTTCTGGGACCAGATGCGGCAGCAGCGCGGAACTGGCCGGCGCACTGAAGCTTCTGCCGGTGCCGATGAGAAACAGCAGAGCATATATCAGCAGCACGTTGGTGACGCCGGCGAGCGCGAACCAAAGCAGCACCACGGTGCACACCGCTTGCAGTGAGTAGCAGAGCAACACGACGTTGCGGCGATCGAAACGGTCTGCAGCATGGCCGGAGGCGAGCAGAAACAGCGGGCCGGGAAGGAACAGTGCCAGACCGGTGTAACCGAGGTCGATGGCGCGATGGGTGAGGTGGTAAACCTGCCATGCCACGGCGAGCGCCTGCGCCTCTGCGCCCAGAATCACCAGAAAACGCGCCAGCTGATACCGGCGGAAATCGCGCGACTGAAATGCCGCGGCCCCGCGCACAGGTTTTGGCTTTTCAACTTCCGCTTCAGAGTTTGTGGGACTGGAAGAGTCAGTCATCGGTGCGTTTATGGTACACGCTCTGTTTTAAATTTTCTGAAATGTGCGGACTGCGGCGGATTTATTCGCCGAGGTACTGGTGGTATTGCGATTCCAGAATGCCGGCGTTGCGGGCCAGCGCCAGTTTGGCCAGGTTGTACTGGTACAGGCTGGTGACCCACTGGCTGTTGGCTGCTGCCACGGCGGCCTGCGCCTGCACCACGGGCAGATTGTCATCCACGCCCGCGCCGTAGCGCTGCTGGCTCTGGTCCAATTCCTCGCGGGCCAGGTCGCGATTGCTCTCCGCCACCTTCACCAGTTTTTGCGCGGCCTCCACATCCAGCAGGCTGGCGCGAATTTGCGCATCCACATCGGCACGCAGACTGGCGAGTTGCGAACGCGCCTCGCCCAACTGCGCATCGGCCACATCACGGTCGCCGCGCAGGCGCGCTTCCTTGAAGAGAGGAATTTCAATCTTGCCGGCGGCGTACATGGTGCCGTGGTAAAAGTCGTGCGTGACACCGGTGACGCCGTAGTTGCCGCTGAAGCTGAGCACCGGCATGCGCTCGTATCGCGCCGAGCGGCTTTGCAGTTCATAGCCGTGCAGGGCCGAGAGCAGCGCCAGATAATCCTTACGATTGTTGTAGGCCGTGGTGCGAAGTTCCTCCAGCGTGCGCGCGGCCAGATCGGCGTAAGGCGCGGCATCGGTCAATTGCACTTTCTGTTCCGGCGCCAGGCCAATCACGCGGTTCAATGCGATGCGGTCTTTGGCCAGCGCATTTTCTTCCTGCTCCAGCGCCTGCTCGTCATTCTGCACCTGCACGCTGGCGCGCAGCACATCAAGATGCGTTGCGGTACCGGCGGAGTCGCGGTCTTTGGTTTGCTGCTGCAGACGTTGACTGGTGGCCAGCTGCGCTTTGGAATTTTCCACCATCGCCATATCGGACAGCACCTGCAGATAGCTTCCGGCGGCGTTGTAAATCACCGTGCCATGTGCGGAGAGAGTGTTCAGGTCTTCGGCCTGCACGGCAAAAACCGACGCGCGGTAGAGGTCGATGGCCTGCATGCTGAAGAGCGTCTGGTCAACGGTGGCCTCAGCCTGAGTCACATCCACCTTGATGAACGGATTCAGGTGATAGCCCGGCAGCAGTTTGCTGACCAGCGCGGGTTTGAAGCCGAAGGCAAGCAGGTTGAACTCATCCACACCGCTGGTGGCTTTCAACTTCACTGTCGGCGTAAGCACGGATTTTGCAGAGAGCACCTGCGCCTGAAATAGCCGCTCGGTCTGCTGCTGCTGGATGAGGCCGAGATTGTGTTCCATGGAGCGATGGATGGCGTCGTCCAGCGACAACTTAATTGCTTCATCGGTGACCGGCGCGGTGGTCACGCTGCCCATGAAGGGGTCGTGCGCCTGCAACAATGACGGCGGCTGCAGGTTCAGGCTGGAGGTCTGCGCCAATGCGCCGCTGCAGACCAGAAGGCCCGCTACGGCGGTGACGATGCCTGAAGAAATTTTTCTTTGCCGGTACGCCATGTTCTGCAAGTTTGATGCAACTCCCCAGATTCAGATACCTAGATTCCCAGTTTACCGTTTTGATGTGCTGGCGTGGGCATAGGATGCGAAAATCCACGGCGGGGGATGCGAAATTTGGCGGTGTCAAGGCGATTTTGCGTTTCGCGGGCTGGTGGGGCAGGCTGCAGGGTGTTGGCGGCCAAGGGCTTATCGGCGGCAGGAGGCAATCGGCAGCGGTTGGCACAGTTCGCTTCGCAATCAGCTAGAATTAAATCAGTGAATTCGAATTTGCCGCGTGTCAACCTCTGCGCCGGCCCACAATGATTGGATTGCGATGCGACTGAACCGTCTCCCGCTGCTTGCCCTTGCCACTCTTGCGCTTCTGTTGATGCCCGGCCGGATATCCGCGCAGAACACCACGCGGGTCAACGATCCCTCGTTCCTGCGGCCGCCGGCTGGGGCGAAAGTCGCAGTAATTGAGTTTGAAGATCTGGAGTGCCCGAGCTGCAGCCGCTTTGCACCCATCGTTCACGCTGCGGCTTCGCGGTACAAGGTCCCGTTGCTGCGCCATGATTTTCCGCTACCCATGCACACCTGGGCGTATGACGCCGCCGTGGACGCGCGCTGGTTTGAAGACCACAGCCCCGCACTGGGCGATGAGTACCGCGCCCGCATTTTTTCCAACCAGGCGGCGATTTCTACCAAGAATGATTTGCTGGGATTCACGCAGCGCTTTGCCCGCGAAAAAGGTTTGGCATGGCCGTTTGTGATTGATCCGCAGGGCCTGCTGCGCGCCAAGGTGGAACGCGACATCGCGCTGGGCAAGAACAAAGTTGTCATCGACCACACGCCGTCCATCTGGGTGGTGACGCACGGCCGCTACGTTGAAATCAAAACGCCGGATGAAGTGGATGCTGCGATCCGCAAGGCGTTGGCAGAAACCAGCGGCAAGTAAAACATTCGCTAGGAAATGCTGCTGCGCCACTTTTGCCAGAGTTCGACATACGCCACGCTGCGCACCACGTGGAAGAGGTCGGACGCGATGCAGTACAGCACCAGCGTAAACATCCACCAGTCATAGAGCGTATCCCCGCTGACCACGGTTTCAAACGGCAGTGGGGTGG
>CAIZGA010000515.1 GCA_903932385.1 uncultured Acidobacteriota bacterium | reverse complement strand
TTCAAAAGACCACGGCGAGCGTATTGCGACGATTGAAGGCCGATTGACGCCAGGGAGAATGTGATGCTGAGTGAACAGCAGCTTGATTTTCTGAAAAGCATGTATGCGGCGGCGAAAGCATCCGGGCATTTGTGGCCGGATTATGCTGCGTGCGAAGCGGTGGTGGAAACGGGCTGGGGACAAAGCGGCCTTTTTCTTCATGCGAACAACGTCTTCGGATTGAAGCAGAGTGTGGAAACGCCGCGCTATGAAACAGTGCGCATGCCGACACGGGAGTTTTTGGACGGTGCATGGGTGACGACAGTTGCAAATTTTATTCAGTATCCGGACATCCCAAGCAGCTTTACAGACCGTATGGCGTTGTTGCAGCGTGAGTCTGCCGTATATCCCGATTATGCGGCGGCGTTGGTTGCGACAAGCGGTGCTGCATTTGTAACGGCTGTGAGCCGGACCTGGTCGACGGATCCAAACCGTGCGCAGAAGGTATGCGAGATTCACGATGCGCACACGGATGTGTTGCAGGGATAAATTTCTAAAGTTTCCGTGGAAGGCATAGAGCTGCAGGATGGCTGCGGACGGGCATTTGCATGCCTCTTTTAACACACCACGGAGTAACGCCGAAGTGAATATGCAAGGGAAGCGGGGAACATCGTGAATCCTCTTGAAATGATCCGGCTGGTTGGACTGTATGACAAGTTCACCGCCCTAACATCGCAGAAAGGAAGTTTTATGGCCAAGCTGGCGCAGTATCTTCATTTGTTGGTCACTCTGGTTGGAGTGATTGGAGTTCCGACTCTGGCGCAGAGTTGGTTGACGCAGCCGACGCACGGTGCGATTTTTGCAGTGCTGGTTGCAGTATCTGTTGTGCTACACGCGATTTGCCCGTCGATTTTCGGTGGCCCGAGTTCGCAGGCAACAACAGCGGCGAAGCTGAGTATGTTCGTATTGCTGGCACTGGCATTGACGTTGCCATTGCATGCACAGACTGTGACGCCGACGCAGACGCCAACTGGAATCCAGAACCTGTATGGCGCTGGCGGTTCTTACAGCGTGAACGCATCGCCGGCGGTGGCAGGCACGGCGCTCTATGCGCATCAGGTGACGACAAGTGGAACGTATGCGTTCACGGTTGTTGATGCGGTGCCGAACACGCTGAAGCCGTTCACGGTGACCAGCAACATCGGCATTGGCGTGGCGCAGCAGGTGGCGACGATCGGGAAGGTGCCGGTGTTTATACCGACATCGGCTGGCGTGAGCTGGACGGGCGGCAACACCGGCTGGCAATGGAACGGCGGCGTGATGGCGGCCATTCACATCAAGGGCAATTATTATTTATTGCCCTCGGTGCGATTTCTGAAATCGTCTGTGTCGAATGGAACTGGATATCAGCCGATACTTGGGCTGCTGTTTGGTTGGGGCAAGTAAAGTAAGAGCTGAAGGGTTGCGGGTGGCTGAAGGATTAGTTTGAAGGCCACCCGGCATGAAAGTGGTCATCAGATAAGTGGATAAGTAGGGGCGGGTTATTTCTTGGGTGGTCGCCCCGTGCAGACCGTGTGGTTAGGTTGATTTTTACTTCCACAAAACAAAAAATTCTGGATGTTTGAATTGTTTTGTCTGAAAAGCTGAGTCAGTTCTTTGGCGACTGATAATCGCGCCAGAATGCCTTTAGGGCGTTCGTTGGTTCATTTTTCCTCGAAAAAGCATCTCGAATCGTGCTATTTGGAAGGCATTTCAATGCCAATGCAGCCGTGTCGCAAAGCGGGGTGCAACAACCTGGTGCGCAATGGTTACTGTGTTGCATGCCAGCCGCGCTTCAGTCCCGCAGTCCAGGCAGAAAGCGTTCGTGAAAGTGCCCATCGGCGCGGATATGGCCGGCGTTGGCAAAAAACTTCGGCCGGATTTTTGCGTTGCAATCCGATCTGCAGCAACTCGCTGCACTTGCATGATGAGCGCGACGAGCCAGCGACGGTTACAGACCACATCATTCCGCATCGCGGCGACATGAATTTGTTTTGGGACAGTAAAAACTGGCAGCCATTGTGCAAGCGTTGCCATGATCACAAAACAGCAATCGAAGACGGCGGCTTTGGAAATCGCCGCGCGTTCAAACAGGGTGATGTAAATAAAAATGGGGCGGCCACGCAAATCTACTAAGGTCCTTGAAATGTCCGGGGCCTTCATTAAGAATCCTCAGCGGCGTCGCGCCCGCGAAGCTGAGGTTCGGTCTAAGCATGAAATCGGTCCGACACCTGCTGAGTTCCTGATTCCGTTTCCCGAGATTGGCTATCAAAAAGCGGCCAAGCTGAAAAAACTTTGGGACGATTTTCTCGCTGAGGCGCTGGAGGGTGAGCTGCGCAGCAATCACCATACGGCACTCAAGAACCTTTGCCTGGCGCAATATCAAATTGAACATGGTGGCAACAACACGCCTGCGATGCATGCCATCGTAAACAAATACCTCGGCCAGTTGTATCTACGCCCGGATGTGGTGCCTGATGGTGCCGGTGGCCGGAAGCCAAAGCAGAATGAAAAGCAAAACCGCTTCTCCAAATACGCCTAAGCGCGGCGTGAAGTATCCGAACGTGGAAGCGGGGTTGAAGTATGCGAAGGATGTGATCGCAGACCACATCCTGAATTGCAAATGGGTTCGTCTGGCTGCGCAGCGTCATCTTGAGGACCTTGAAAAAGCGAAGTCGCCAGATTATCCCTTCCGCTTTGATATGGCGAAGGCGGAACGCGCTTGCAGCTTTATTCAGGAGCTGCCGCACGTCAAGGGTAAGTGGGCACGTCCGCGCGTCGGTGAAAGCAATCTGTTGGTGTTGCAGCCCTGGCAGCTTTTTATTGTCATCTGCATTTTTGGATGGGTGGAGCGGTCCTCCGGCTTTCGTCGCTTCACAGAGGTTTATATTGAGGTCCCGCGTAAGAATGGAAAGTCGATTCTGGCGGCGGCCATCGGCTTGTATATGTTGCTGGCCGACTATGAGGCTGGTGCAGAAGTGTATTCCTGTGCCACAAAACTTGCGCAGGCCATGGAGGTGTTCAAACCGGCCCGAATGATGGTGCTGAAATCTCCGGACTTGATGGAGTATTACGGGCTTGAAAAGCCTGCAGTACATGGCATTTTTAGGGAAGAGGACGCCAGCAAGTTCATACCGTTGTGCGGTAATCCGGGAGATGGTGCATCGCCCAGTTGCGCCATCAATGATGAATACCATGAGGCTGAAACTTCCATCGTGCATGACACGATGCAGACGGGCATGGGTGCTCGTGAGCAGCCCTTGTTGTTGAATATCACCACGGCAGGCAGCATGATTGACGGTCCGTGTCATCAGCTCCGGCATGATGTGGAGCAGATGCTCGAGAATTTGATTGAGAACGACAGTCTCTTCGGTGTGATTTATACGCTGGATGAGGGTGATGACTGGAAGACGCCGGAAGCGCTGAAGAAGGCAAATCCGAACTATGGCATTTCAGTCATGCAGTCTTATCTTGAAAAGCAGCAGCGTCAGGCAATGCAATATGCGCACAAACAAAATGCAATTCTCACCAAGCATTTTGATTTGTGGCAAAACACAGCAACATCGTGGATGAACATGGCCGCGTGGAAGGCGTGTGCTGACCCGTCGCTGAAGATTGAGGATTTTCGGGGCGTCGAATGCTTTGAAGGCGATGACCTTGCAGCCAAGATTGACCTCGCTTCTCGCGCACAGATTTTTCGCAGGGTGATTGGTGGTCTAACGCATTACTACCTGTTTTCGCATCATTATGTTCCGCGCGATCGTGTTATCGATGGTGACCATCCGCACTATGAAAAATGGGTTGCCGATGGCTGGCTCACGGCGCATGACGGTCCGGAGATTCAGCTTTCCGAGATTCAGCGCGAAATTGAGGCGGAAATAGGCGTTATCAACCGCGTCTGCATTGCTTTTGACCCGTGGGGCGCATTGCAGATGCAGCAGGACCTTGAGCGTCGTCTTGGCCCGGAAATTGTCATCACCATACCGCAGAAAGTGGAGTTCCTGTCCAACGCAATGAAGGAAGTGGAGGCGGCCGTGATTGCAGGCCGCTTTCATCACACTGGGGATCCGGTCATGACCTGGGCAATTTCAAATGTGCAGGTAAGGCCGGACCACAACGAAAACATCTTTCCGCGGAAGGATAAAAAAACCAGTCGGCTCAAAATTGACCCGGCTTCCGCACTCTTCAACGGAATGAGCCGGGCATATATGCCGGCGGCGCCTAAAAAGTTCACACCGGTCATCGTCTGAGTTTATGAACACCAAAAAAACAATCAAGCTGGCACTGG
>CAIZGA010000514.1 GCA_903932385.1 uncultured Acidobacteriota bacterium | reverse complement strand
CTAAGCCCGGCAGCGCCCGGCGTCAGCAGAATGTTATAGACGGCCTGCTGTCCGCTGCTCACCGTCTGCGTGGTAGAGCCGCTGGCGTTCATCGAAAAATCCAACCCAGTGCCACTCAGCAAAAGGCTTTGAGAACCACCCGCTGCATTGTCGACAATGTTCAATTGCGCACTGCGCGTGCCCGCCGCAACTGGCGTAAACATAATCTGCAGCGTGCAACTCGTCGAGGCCCCCAATGAGGTGGGACAGGTGTTGCCTCCCGAAGGAATCGTGAAGTCGCCAGCGCCGGAAATATTGATGCCGCTGATGAGCAGCGCCACGCCGCCATTGTTGGTCAGCGTTACGCTCTGAACGGCACTGCTCTGCCCCACGCCAATCACTCCGTAATTGATGCCCGCCGACGGCAGCAAACTCACTCCGGGCGGTGCCAGTCCTGTACCACTCAGCGCAACAGTTTGTGAATGGAGCGCATCGCCCAACGTCAACACGCCCACTTCGGAACCAACACTCTTCGGTGCGTAGCTCACATTCACCGAGCAGCTGGAGTGGCCTGCCAGCGAACTACCGCAGCCGCTCACCAGCGAGAAATCTCCAGACGTAATTTGCGCCGTAAGATTGCCGAGCGATGTATCGCCGCTATTGGTCAGCGTCACCGTTTGCGCCGCACTTACGGTTCCCTCTTCCTGCGCTGCAAACGTTAATGTGGTTGTCGACAACGTATCGGTTGCCGCACTCAATCCAATACCGCTGAGTGACGCGCTCAACGTCCCGCTGCTGGATCCAATCTGAAATATGCCTGTGCGCGATCCGCTGGCTGTCGGCGAAAATTCGATAGAGATTGTGCAGCTGTTCTGCGCCGTCAGCGATGTGGAACAAGTATTGGTGCTGATGCTGAAGTCGCCGCTGATCTGCGGCGCGCTCAGCGTTGCCGTGCTACCGCCGGTATTCGCCACCACAATATTTTGCGCTGCACTGGTTGCACCCACATTGGTATTTGGGAAACTGAGCAACATCGGCGTCAGGCCAACATTCGGCAGCGCAACTCCGTTCCCCGATAACGATGCAACTACTGTTGCGACTGTACCGCTCGTGCTAATCGAGATTTGTCCGCTACGTGTTCCCGTTGCCGTCGGCGTAAAGACCACGCTGATGTTGCAGCTCGCCGATGCTGCCAGCGATGTGGTGCAACTATTTGCACTGATGCTGAAGTCTCCGCTGATTTTCGGTGTACCCAGTGTGGCCGTCGTGCCACCCGAGTTCTGCACCACCAGGATTTGCGCCGTGCTGCTTGCTCCCAGATTCGTTCCGGCAAACGTCAGCGTTGTCGGAGTCATCGTGACATCCGCCGCGGTGTAGCCGGTCCCGCTCAACGATGCAGAAACCGATGCTACGGTTCCACTCGTGCTCATGGAGATTTGCCCACTGCGTGTTCCCGCAGCTGTAGGTGTAAAGACAATGCTGATACTGCAATTCGCCGCCGCAGCCAGCGTGCTGCCGCACGTGGTTGTGCTGATGCTGAAGTCACCGCTGATTTGCGGTATGCCCAACGTTGCAGTGGAACCGCCAATGTTCGTTGCAATCACATTCAGTGCCGCACTGTTTGCACCAATCGTTGTATTAGCGAAGCTTAGCGATGCGGGTGCAAGTGTTACATCCGCCTGCGACACTCCAACTCCACTGAGCGATGCGGATAACGTGCCACTGCTACCGCCGCTGATGGATATTTGCCCGCTGCGCGTTCCGATTGCAGTGGGAGAAAATTCCACGGCCAGTGAGCAGCTGGCCGCAACGGCAAGCGTGCTGCCGCAGGTGTTCGCGCTGATAATGAAATCGCCATCGATCTGCGGCGTTCCCAACGTTGCAACAGACCCGCCGGTGTTCGAAACTATCACGCCTTGCGCCGCGCTGCTCGTGCCCACCGTCTGATTCGAGAAGACCAGTGATGTCGGCGCCAAACTTACGTTCGACGGCTCGACTCCTGTGCCTGAAAATGTTGTGGTAACTGTGCCGCCGGTGCCATTATTCCCGATGGAAATCTGCCCGGTACGCGTACCCGATTGCGTCGGTGTGAATTCTATATTGATCGTGCAATTTCCAGCAGCGGCCAACGTGCTCCCGCAGGTTGAAGTCACAATACTGTAATCGCCACTGATACTCGGTGCATTGAGCGTTGCAGTCGAGTTGCCGATGTTGCTCAACACTACGGACTGCGTTGCACTACTCGCACCTAGGTTCACACTGCCAAATTGCAGATTGCTCGGTGAATTTGTCACCAGTGGCCCGTTAATTCCCGTGCCGCTCAACGATGCTGTCACTGGGCCATTCTGAATATTCCCTGCTACAGACAGCATGCCGGTGCGCAAACCGGTTGTCGTCGGCGTGAACGTCACTGAAATCGTGCAGGTATGCGTGCCGTACACATACGTATAACAATTGTCGGTTTCAGAAAAATCGCCAGTGATGGAAATGGTCGGCGGGTTCAGCGTGCTGGTGGAGGTTACTGCCAACGTAATGCTTTGTGCCGGGCTAATGGCCGCAACTGCTTGCGGCGCGAACGTCAATGAATTCGGAGTGAGAGATACCGTCACATCCGTCAGACCGATTCCAAATCCTGTCAGACTGATTCCCGTGGGACTGTTTGATGCATTGCTGTTCACAGTCAGCGAGCCGGATATATTTCCAAAACTTGCGGGCGTAAAAATCACCTGGACACTACAAGTTGCGTTGATGGCTAGCGTTGTGTCGGCACAGTTGTCTGTCTCGCTGAAGTTGCCAGCCATCGTCAACGTGGAAATTGTCACCGGCGCTGTACCGGTGTTCTGCAACACAATTGTCTGTGCTGTCGATGGCGTCTGGTAATCAATGGTTCCGAAATTAATATACTGTGGAGTTGGATTCAGCACGCCGATGCCGACACCTGTGCCACTGAAACTCGCTGTTGCTGTGCCTCCGCTCACATTCGCACTAAGCGTCACAGTTCCGCTCAACGGCCCGGCCACCAGCGGCGTGAATTCTACTTCAATCACACAATTGCCATTCACCGGAATCGGCGCTGCTGTGCAGTTGTCCGTCTCAGAAAAATCCCCTTGCAAACTGACTTGCGTGATACTCAACGCGGCATTGCCGGAATTGGTAACCGTGATGCCCTGTGCCGGACTGGTGCTGCCAACATTCAGAGGAGTGAAGCTGAGCGACGTCGGCGAAAATGTAATGGCTGGCGCCGGGGGTGCAGCGCCCAAGCCACTCAAGCCCGCCGTCACACTGCCGCCGGAGATATTTCCGGTGATGGTCAATGTCCCCATCAATGTTCCAGTTGTTGTCGGCGTAAAAATAATGTTGACCGTACAGCTTCCGCCGCCGGCAATCGGTGCAGCTGTACAATTGTCGGTTTCAGAAAACTCTCCACTCACCGATACGGATTTAATTTGCAGCTCAGTCGAGCCGCTGTTCATCACGCTGATGCTTTGCGCGCTGCTGCTGGTCCCGGTTGTTTGGCTTGTAAATGTAAGTGAACCAGGCGTCAGCGTGACTGCCGTAGCGGGCAGTGTGCTCGCCAGCGGCAACTGCCACACGCCGCGGCCATAGGTTCCCACGGCCAGCATGGAACTCCCGCTCTGCGCGATAGCTGCCATCTGAGTCACCGGCGCATTCGGTAAACCGACTCCAAACACATTCCAGCAATTCACTGTAGCCGTGCTGCAGGTGCTCACCGCCTGCGTCACGTACACGCCCGTGTCCATCGCAACGTATACCGTGTTGGCATCATTCGGGTCCACCAGTACGGCATTCGCCGGGGCATTCGGCAGATTGCTGGATATATTCGTCCAACTCGTTCCGCCTGTGGTGGACATATAAACATGCGGCACACTGTACGCATTGCCACTAAAACCCATCACGGTTGCGTAGACCGTGTTGCCGCTTGCATCGTGCGGGTCTACAGCGATGGAAGAAATATCAAAGTTGCCGGGATTGAATTTCCCACTGTTCGCCGTATCGTTACTCACCGCGTTCGAATAGAGATCGCTCCACAACGTGCCGGCATTCGCTGTGCTGGCTTTCATCGTTGAAAATAGATGCCCCGATTTAATTCCACCACCATCTAGCTCGCCAGCCATGCCTGCATACAGCACCTGCGAGCCGGCCCGCGCCACCAGCGGTCCACCCGCGCCGAGTGACCGCACCAATGCGTTGCCGTTGCAGAAACTGTTGTTCACTCCATCCAGCATCGGGCTCAGCACATCACTCGCACTCCAAGCATTGCCGCCGCTGGCTGCGCCACGCCACACACGGCAGGTTCCCAGAATCAGCTGCGAGGTCAACGCTGGATCCAACAAGTACGGCGCATCCATCAACGACTCATCATCGTCAACCTGCGTCGCGCCAATCTGTGGGGTAGTAGCGAAGTTTGCTGCCGTGCAGCTTTCTCCCAAAGCACACGAGTTGATGTTGACCCCTGAACTTGTGCTGATGAAATAATTCAGTGGATTCGACGCATCAATCGCCGCACCGCCGCCTTCGCCGGAACTCACCTGCTGCCAAATTTTGGCGCTGCCATCGCTCGCAGCGCTGCCATTCGCACCCACACCTACCAGCATTTGTGTAGTGTCAGATGGATGCGCAGCCAGGCTTACAACTTCCGCCAGCGAGTCAACACCGCTATTGAGGTTCGTAAAGTGTGTGGCATCGTCTGCCGAACAAACCGCTGCCTGCTGATTTACACCATCACTACTGCGCCACAGGCCGCCATCATTGCCGAAATATATCAGTGGGCCGTCCGCTGCAATCACATCCATCGCATGCTGTGCGGGCGCCACCATCGCTGCGGCACAACTATATGCGTTGGTTGTATTGCGGAAACTACATCCAGCATTCAGACTGCAGCGATAAATATCTTCCGTACCTGCAAACAACAGCGTGTCTGTGCCGGAGTGAACTGCTGCAAGATATAAGTCGTAATCCGCTTGCGAAATAATTGTGCTCCCGCTTTTTCCCAGCGGTGTTGAATTCAACTGTGTGCCGAATACTTCCGTACTGCTGGCACATTGGCCGCTCGTCAGGTTGCATACATCCCGCCACAAGCCTTGATTATTGTTGTTCGCATCTACAGTCAAGGCGAATGTATCGCCAGTGGTTGCATCCACTGCCAGTGCGCCGCGGAAGATGGGGCAGGCAATACTTCCCGGCTGGTTCGCATTCACCGGGCAATTACTCGTCGTCAGGTTGCTGCCCGGCTGGTTGGCCAGGCGCGTCCACGTGCTG
>CAIZGA010000513.1 GCA_903932385.1 uncultured Acidobacteriota bacterium | reverse complement strand
GGCCACGGCGGCGGCGATGCTCTGCTGCGCGGCGGATTCACCGGCGGCGTGGACCGTGCCGTCAATCAGCAGAACAAATTCGCCGCGGATGCTGTCGCGTTTGGCGAAGTTCGCGCGCAACTCGCTGACCGTGCCGCGCAGAAATTCCTCATGCAGCTTGGTCAGTTCGCGCGCCATCACAATGCGCTGTGCGGGGCCGAAGAGCGATTCAATTTCTTCCAGCGTGTCCACAATGCGGTGCGGCGTCTCATAAAAAATATGCGTGGTGGTTTCCGTTTGCGGCAGGCGCAGGGCATCGCGCAGCCGTTCGAGTTGCGTGCGGCGTTCGCCGGAGCGGCTGGAAAGAAATCCGTGGAAGTGGAAATTTTCTGCGTTCAGACCGCTGGCAATCAGCGCAGCCAGAGCGGCATTCGCGCCGGGCACGGGATAGACGGCGATGCCGGCGGCAATGGCGGCGGTGGCCAGACGCGCACCCGGGTCGGCAATGCCCGGCGTGCCGGCGTCGCTGACCACGGCGATGCGGGCGTTTTCTTTCAGCGCGGCGACGAGTTCTTCAGTGCGCTCGGCCTCATTGTGCAGGTGGTAGCTGACGGTGGGCGTGGTGATGGCGAAGTGGTTCAGCAGCTTCTGCGTCTGGCGCGTGTCCTCGCAGGCAATGCGGTCGGCCGACTGCAGGATGCGCAGCGCACGCAGCGTGATGTCTTCCAGATTGCCGATGGGCGTGGCAACCAGATACAGACCGGGCGCAAGTGGCGTGTCAGAAGACATGGTATGGCTTACGCCTGTTCGCTGGCCTTCAGCTTGCGGCTTTCGGTCAGCATCTGCATGGACTGCATCAGGTTCTGGAAGGTGACGATGCCGACGATGCGTTCGCCTTCAAGAATGGGCACAAGCGGCAGGCCGTTGCCGCCAGAGGTCCGGCGGATAATCTGGCCGAGTGAGTCGCCCGGCTGCGCGGTGGCGAAGGCACGGGACATGATGGCCTGCACATAGCCGTTGCCGTCATTGCGCAGCGCATCCAGAATGCCTTCGCGCGAGACCACGCCGACAAGTGCGCCGCCGCGAACGACGGGGAACTCATCCTGCAAAGTGTGCAACGCTTTTTGCAGCGCATCTTCCAGCGTGTCGGAAGCGGAGAGCATGGAGAAATCGGTCAGCATGATGTCGCGCATCAGCACGGTATCCACGACGGATTGGAACATCGTGCCCTGGTCTTCCATGTGTGCGCCGATGTAGATGAAGAAGCCGAACATCAGCAGCCAGATGTTCTGGAAAAAGATGCCGGCGACAAAGGTGGAGATGGCGATGATCTGGCCGAGGCCGCTGGCGGCGCGTGTGCCGCTGAGCGAGCCGCGCTGGCGGGAAAATTCTCCGCGCAGCATGCGGCCGGCGTCGAGCGGATACGCGGGAAGAAAATTAATCGCGCCCATATAGAAGTTGAGCCACACCAGGCTGCGCAGCAAAGCGGCGGGCGTGATGAAGGGCTTGCCGAAGAGATCAATCTGCGGAGAAACGCCGTTGATGAGCATGGCGAGTACAACGGCAAAGCTGATGTTGGCCACCGGGCCGGTGAAGGCCAGCAGGGTCTGCGTGCTTCCCACGGAAGCGCGTTCGCTGGACTCCGGCGTGGCGTGCGAGAAGAGGCCGCCGATGGGAAGCAGAATAATGTTGCGGAGTTCCAGGCCGGAGTATCCGGCGCTGATGGCGCGGGCGATTTCGCGCACGGCAACGGCGCTCAGCAGCAGCAGCCAGAGAACAACTCCGCGCCAGACCGGCATGCCGGTAAGATTTGCATAGGTGAAGCTGAAGGCGAGCAGCAGCGCAAAGAACAGGTGCAGCCTGACTTCGACACCAGCGACTTTGAAGATGGGGAATGACCAGCTACGCATATGTGTACCGTCTGCCAATTGTAGTAGCAGCGGGCAAAAATTTGCAGTGTAGATTGTGAGTGGGTGAGTACGGATGCGGGTGATAGCGGGAAAATTCCGATCGCGGCGGCTGCAGGCGCCGGCGGGCATGGAAACGAGGCCCACCAGCGACAGGCTGCGGGAAACGCTCTTCAACGTGCTGGATGCGGGCGGGCGTGTGGCCGGCAAGCGCTTTGCCGATCTTTACGCCGGCAGCGGCGCGGTGGCCAT
>CAIZGA010000512.1 GCA_903932385.1 uncultured Acidobacteriota bacterium | reverse complement strand
CAGCTGGGTTTGGCGAATGCCTGACTGATGCCGCCACCGCCGCCGGCGAAGCCCGCCTTCTGCGGAACATAGACGGCATTGTCATTCCAGACAACTTCAGGAATGTAGCCGGTGGCCGAGCTGAGAACATCGGTGCTGGAGGGAGTTCCCTGCCACCAGCTTGTTCCGGCATAGACACTGGGCGTAGATCCATTGCAGGAGCCGCTGGTGCAACTGGCGGCCGCATCGGGATAGAACTCTGTGCCCCCGGCAGCAGTGACTTCTGGAATGTCGGCGGGGATATCAACTTGTAAACCATCGACTGCGGAGGTGGTGGTACTGGAGGTGTCGCAAGCTGCGGCACCGGAGTCGCCGGAAGCAACGATGGTGGTCTGGCCCTGGCTATTCCCTTCTTTTGTGTAGACCTGCAGCGTGGTGGCTTCACTTTTATTTTCGACATTGCCGAGCGACTGTACATAGTCTTCACACTCGCCGTAACTGATGGAGATGATGGGGGCGAGATTGTTATTGATGGCGTATTCGTAGGCGTTGAAGACACCACTTTGCGGATCGTAGACGAAGAGCAGATTGGCGTTGTAGGCCACGCCGCCGGAGAGTTCGATATCGAGGTCGGACTCTGGCAGGTCAGAGGTGGAAACTTTTGTGCAGTTCGAAGTCACAGAACTGACGCAGTAGGTGGAAAGATACGGCGTAGATGTGCTGCTTAGGCTGCTGATGTAGGTGAGTGATGGCAACGATGCGGCACTGCGAAAAGCGATGATGTCATTCGTGTAGATGGAGGTTTGGCCTACGATGGCAATGGTCTGGCTTTCTCCATGCAGGCCGGCGGAATAAAACGGTGTTGTGTTGTAGATGGTGGCGAAATCTGACGGCGACAAAAAATGCGAACCTGATTCTGATGATGTGAACAACGGACTTGTTGAACTTTGAACGGCGGGAATGAATTTCGGCTGCGGGAAGAAGTTGTCCAATCCCTGAATGCCGGCGATCATTACGGCTAATTGCTGCGGCAGCGAGGGGTTGGTTGCATTGGCAAAATGTAGCTGGCCGTTTACGAGATACTGGTGAATTTCTGTCTGGAAGGCCGTTTCAACAACATTCACGGTCCCGCGAACGGAGATGGAGTTTCCGGCTGCCGATTGACTGACGATACTGAATCCCTGTGAGGTAAGCCAGTTGGAAATCTTCTGCAAATCGTTGGCGCTGACACCGAAGCGCGCCGCATATTCTGCGGGGGTAATCCACTGGTGAAAGAGAGGCGATGCGGGATTGTGCTGGGCGGCGAGAAGATTGTCGAGATCCTGCTGCTGTGCGGCGGATGGCAGGAATGTGAGCGTGATCGATTCCAGCGCGGCGGATGAGGGCAGGCGGCCCTTATCATACTCGGGCTTTGCATAATGCTTGGTATTCCCGGTGAGTTGAACCAGCGGGCTGAGCGACAGGGGCGCAGAAATACGGTCTGCGGGCATGGTAGCAGCGGCGCTAGCGCTTGCAAAGAGGAAAACTGACACAACTACGGCCAGACAGGCTAGGCCTGTACGCATGGCCCTGCGGAAACAAATTAATTCAGCCATAAACGTGCCGTGCACTGAACGAAGCTCTCTATATAGATGCAAATTCAACCAACCTATGAAACTCTACACCAAGTTGGAAGCTATCATACCGCCGGTGGAAGTGAATTCACCAACCGGCAGCACAGAATGGGACTGAAAATAATTCGGGGCCGCACATGGCGGCCCCGAAATGATTTTGCTGCGATGCTGCGAGATTAGTTCTTGGAGTGGAAGACGAGACCGGCGCCCACTTCAAAGTTGTTCTGAATGCTGTTGCCCGTGCTGTTGGGAAGCGCCGTACGCAGCCAGCCACCCTGAACCAGACGGATGGAGAAGTAGGGCGAAACCGCAACATCGGCACCGGCAGACAGCTGAACTGCGAGGCTGTTTGCGGTGGACGAAGCCGTCGGCGTAGCCGGGAAGACACTGTTGAAGCCATGCGCCAGACCTGCCAGACCTTCGCCGAAGAGGCTTACTTTGTGAACCGCTGCCGGCTTCGGTGTCCACGTGTAACGCGGGCCGAAGGTGACGGTCAACAGGTTGAGCGGCGAAGATGCGCCCGTGTTGTTAGCTTCGAGACCGGTGAAGTTACCCACCAGGCTGATGCCACGATAGACGCGGCCAGCAACCTCAGCATGACCACCGGTCAGCCAGAACGTGTTGTTCGTTCCGGCCAGATCGGCGTAAGCTGCGTCAAAACCGAGAGCAACCTGGAAATGGTCTGCACCGTTGAGAGCGGCCGGGGCCGGCTTCTGCGGTTGCGAGGATGAGGACTGAGCCACAGCCGACATTCCGCAGAAGACGAGCGCCACGACGAGAGTAAGTTTCACACTGTTAGCAATATTCATCTTGTTGTGCATCTCTTTCATTCTCCCTGGTTACTCGATCGTCAGTGTGAAGGTTGTTGAGTGCGACAACGTGCCGGAGGTACCGGTAATTGTCACAGTGTAGGTTTGAGGTGACTGACCGAAGAATCCGCCTGCACCTGCACCGCAACCCGTCATTCCGATGGAGGCCGTGATACCGGCAACCACGAGAACCAGGATTGTGAGTATGCGGCTAAGACGCTTGGAGTTCTTGCGGAGGCGGCCGGCGAACGGCAGCAACAGAAGAGCCAGAGCGTAAGGCGCGTACTTGGTTGGGAAGCCATTGGACGGCTTCTGCAGAGCAGCGGTAGTCGGAATATTGAGCGTCAGCGTCACAGTCTGCGAACCAGAGCCTGCGAGCAGGGTGGAGGGCGAGAAGCTGTACGTGGAGCCAGCAGGCAGACCGGTCAGCGACAGAATAACGTCTGCCGGGAAGGTTGTGCCGTTCAACGGAGCCACCGTGAAGGTCACCACACCGTTACTGTTGGGCTGCAGAGTAGCGGAGGTGATGTTGAGGCTGAAGTTGAAGTCGACAACCGTTACCGTGACATTGTTGCTGGTAGCTGCGTTGTAGTTGGTCGTGCCGTTGAACTGTGCGCTGATGGTGTGTGCCGCGACAGTGAGCGACGAAGTTGTGAAGGTTGCCACACCGTTGACCACCGGGATGTTGGTGCCGATGACATTGGTGCCGTCAAGGAAGTTCACCGTGCCGCCATTCAGGTATGTGACCGTGCCCGGTGCTGCACCGATTGTGGTGGAGACCGTTGCGGTGAAGGTCACAGGATTCTGGCCGAAGAGCTGGCTGGAATTGCTGGACAGGGCAACCAGAGGCGTTGCCAAGCCAACCGAGTAGGAAGCGGTAGTGGTCTGTGTTGCGTAGTCCGTCGAATCGGTGGGCGTGAACACTGCCTTGATGGTGTAGCTACCGGCCGGAAGAACCGTGACGCCTGCAATGACCGGCTGGTTGGCAACACTGTTGATCGTTGTGGTG
>CAIZGA010000511.1 GCA_903932385.1 uncultured Acidobacteriota bacterium | reverse complement strand
CGTAAGTCTCTTCCAGTGTGTTGCGCTTCAGGGTGTCGAAGGTCTGCTCGCGGTCCCAGTGGCAACCGTTAGGTGCACGCAGCCGCGCGACGATGGCCGCTGTCTCTGCCAGCTTCTCGCCGGCCTCGGCATTCTGAGGAGGCGTTACTGGAAACTCATAACCCGCAACGGGTTCGGGCTGCGGCATCTTTTCTGGATCATGCGCCATACATCTACTGTATCGAATTCGGCGGGATGAAATCTTCCGAACGTCGATGAGGCGCATCGTGATGCAGAAATTTCTTCGTGTATTATCGCTCGCCGCCGATGCGACTCCCCACCAGCGCTTCACGCAAATCATCCATCAACTGTTGAAAGCCAAATCGCGCGCGCTTGAATTCTTCCGGCGGCTGGAAAACCAGAACGCCGCCGAGTATCTCCTGGTGACTGCCGCAGATAGGCGCAGCGGAGACATGCATCGGGGTTTCATGGCCGCCGACAGGCAGGATAACCAACTCGCGGTCGCTGGTGGATTCGCCGTGCAACACGGCACGCGCCAGTGGATACTCTTCGTTCTTCAGTTCGCTGCCATCCAAACGCTTGGCAACCCACCAGTCGCGGTAGTTGCTGATTTTTGGCCCGGGCAGCGCGAGCTGCGGTAGAAACTGGCGCGCCATGGAGTTGGCCATGGTCAGAGTTCCGTCTGGTGCATCGGCGATGAGAATGCAAACCGGGGCCGCTTCAAAAATCGCCTGCAATCTGCCCTGGCTCTTCTGCAGCAGGTCCATGGTGCGCTTTTGATCTTCAATGTCTTCCAGAGTGCCGTACCAGCGGACAATTTTCCCATTGTCATCAAACAGCGGCACGCCACGCGTTCGCATCCAACGCCACTGCCCGTCCATGGTACCGACGCGGTATTCAAAATCAATGGGCAAACCACTTGCCAGATGTTGGCGAAGCATATCGATGGTGCGTTGACGGTCCTCAGGATGCAGCCCATTAATCCAACCCCAGTTAATCGTCTTCTCTTTCGTCAACCCGGTCAGCTTTTCCCAACGCGTGCTGTAATCCACCAGATTGCCGTCAGGATTCAGGATCCAGGGAATGTGCGGGCTCAACTCCACCATGTGCCGGTAATGCTCGTTGATTTCCTGCAGCGCATCCTCCGCCTTTTTGCGTTCGGTGATGTCGAGAATCACCACCGAGATGCCGATGATTTCGCCTGCCTCATCAAATGCCGGCTGATAGGCAATCAACAGAGTTCGGCCGGGATGACATTCTTCGGTCGGTGGCTTGGTGACCTCCACATTTTTTATGGACTCGCCCGCTAGTGCGCGACGCATAAACGGTTCGAGGTAGGGGAAAATCTGTGGAATCACATCGCCTACATAGCTGCCGATATGCGCCGCCATAGGCATGTTGTTCATCTCTGCAAGACGCCGGTTCAAGCTGACATAGCGCAGGTTTCGGTCAAGAAAGCAGAGGCCCACCGGCGCCGCATTGTAGATGGCCTGCAATTGCGCATAACGTTGCGTCGGCATCGATTCCAGACTGTTTACCACCCACTCAGTGTTGGCGATGATGGGGTCGACCATCGTCTTGTGCGGCGGTGCCGCAGCCAACAGCGGTAGAAATTCCGCCGCCACCGGCTTGCCGAAGAGCCAGCCCTGACCGAGATCGCAACCCAGCGCCAACATCATCTCTGCCTGCTCTTTCAGCTCAATGCCTTCGGCCACGGTGGTGAGCCCGAGACTGTGACCCAAGCCCACAACAGCGGCGGCAATCTTGCGGCTCTGCGGGCGGCTGTTCATGGTTCGCACAAAGCTGCGGTCCACCT
>CAIZGA010000510.1 GCA_903932385.1 uncultured Acidobacteriota bacterium | reverse complement strand
TCTCCCTGCCAGCGTGACCACTGCTCGAGCACCCAACGCCCGCCAGCCGTGCGGTAGAGCTCCTGGCCGCGATTCTGGTCGCGCAGGTGGCAGCCGGCAAAAAACTTTCGCATGAGAAAATCGCCGCACTCATTACCGAGCAGGCCATCAGCAAAGCCCTCTACACCGCGCATATGCCGGACCCGGACCTGATTATCCGCACCAGCGGCGAGATGCGCATCAGCAACTTTCTGCTCTGGCAGATTGCTTATGCCGAAATTTATGTGACCGAACGCCTCTGGCCGGACTTCCGCGGCATCCATCTGCTGGAAGCCATTGCCGACTACCAACGCCGTGAGCGTCGTTACGGTGGGCTGGGCACCGACAGCGGCGAGCACAGCATTGCCGTCACCAGCGATTTGGTTCGCGGCTAGGCCTGCTGCAGCCCCCGCCATAGGCCTTCGGCACCGGGCATCACCCTCCCGAAACGTGTATCCTGTTGAAAGCATGAAACGTATTGTTACCGGGGCTCTCCTCATTGCCTTCGCGTTGACCGTGGTCTTTCTGCCGGACCAGTTCCAGTGGGTTCTTGGTCTGGCATGCGCCGTTCTCGCGGAGATGGCGCTTTTTGAGTACCTCCGTCTCGCCAATAAAACCGGCGCCAACGTCACCTACTGGCTGGTGATGCTGGTGGCCGCTGTCTTCATTTTCATCAGCTATCGTCTGCCCGATTACCAGATGCAGACCCTCAGCCTGGTCTCGCTGCTGCTGCTGATTGTCTCGGTCTTCACCGCGCCGCTCAACCGCATCCTGCCCGACGCGGCCTATGGTTTCTTCGGCCTGCTCTATGCCGTCTATCCGTGGACCCTGCTGCCCATCTTCCGCTCGCAGAGCAATGGCCGCGGTCTGCTCATCTTTCTGCTGGTCAGCGTCTGGTCAGGAGACATCTTCGCGCTCTATGCCGGCAAACGCTGGGGCCGCCACAAACTGGCTCTGGAACTTAGCCCGGGCAAGACCTGGGAAGGCGCTGTCGGCTCCATGCTCGGCTCGTTGTTCTTTGCCACGGTGCTGCTGCTGATTGATTTTGGCGTGGCCCGCCAGTTCAACTACGTTCTCTTCGGCTATATGGAAGCCACCTGGCAATGGTCGCTGGTGGTTCCGTGGCTGCTGCTGGCGGCGCTGTTGAATGTTGCCGCTCAAGTCGGCGATCTCGCCGAGTCCGCACTCAAGCGCGGTGCTGGAGTGAAAGACTCCGGCGACCTGCTGCCCGGACACGGCGGCATCCTCGACCGCATCGACGGCCTGCTGTTGGCTGCACCTGTTCTCTGGTGCATCGAGTCGCTGCGCGATTATGCTTTCTTCAGCCGCTTCTTCAGCCGTTTCTAACAGCAACGGGATGGTCATTCTCTCTTGAAACGCATCGCAATCCTCGGCAGCACCGGCTCTATCGGCGTCAGCACGCTCAGCATCGTGGAGTCGTTTCCCACGCGCTATAGTGTCGCCTCGCTGGCGGCGGGCCGCAATGTGACTGCCGCAGAAGAGCAGTGCCTTCGCTGGCGGCCGCGCATGGTTTCCATGTCAGAAGAAGCGCTGGCCGATGAACTTCGCGCGCGCCTGAAGCAGCAGGGCATCAACGATATTGAAGTTGTGTGGGGAACCGCGGGCACCGTTGCCGTGGCCACGCTGCCGGAAGTGGATTTTGTCGTCAGCGCGATTGTCGGTGTTGCCGGACTCGAAGCCACCTACGCGGCTGTTCTCGCCGGCAAGACCATCGGCCTCGCCAACAAAGAGTGTCTCGTAGCCGCCGGTGAAATCATTACCGCTGCAGCGAAAGAAAAAAATGTTGCGCTTCTGCCCATCGACAGCGAACACAATGCCGTACACCAGTGCATGCGCGGTGGCACCGCGGCAGAAGTGAAACAGATCTGGCTCACGGCATCCGGCGGTCCCTTCCGCAATCTTCCCGCGGCGGATTTTGAATCCATCACTGTGGCGCAGGCGTTGAAGCATCCTACCTGGGTGATGGGTCGTCGCATCACAATTGATTCCGCCACCATGATGAACAAGGGCTTTGAAGTGATTGAAGCCTGCCGACTCTTTCACTTGCCCGCCGAGAAAGTTCGCGTCACCGTGCATCCGCAATCCACCATTCACTCGCTGGTGGAGTTTGTGGACGGCAGCATTCTGGCGCAGCTTTCCGTCACCGACATGAGGCTGCCGATTCTTTACGCGCTCAGCTATCCCGAACGTGTTGAGTCCGACCTGACCTTCGACATGGCAACGCTCGGCCAGTTGGATTTCAGTGCGCCCGACCTGGCGAAATTCCCCTGTCTGCGGCTGGCGTATGAAGCGGCCAGGGCCGGCGGTTCGCATTGCATCGCATTGAACGCCGCCGATGAAGTGGCCGTCTCTGCCTTCCTCGAAGGCGTACTCTCGTTCCCCGGCATTGCGCGTACAATTGAATCAGTTCTGGCGCGGACCCCAGTGCAGCATCCCGCCACCATCGCTGCAGTGCTGGAGGCTGATTCTGCCGCCCGCAATCTGGCGCGTGAGGTGTTGTTGCAGGCCGGCGTCAGCGTTTCATCTGTACGTTTGTAAATACTTCCGAGGGATTTCTAGATCGCCCCATGATTCTGATTAAACACATTCTTGACAGCTTGCAATCAGGGCTGGTGAGTACTTTCTGGTTCGTTCTCCTGCTGGGCATTCTCGTGCTGGTGCATGAGTTCGGCCACTTTGCCGTTGCCAAAATGTGCGGCGTCTACGTGGAAACTTTTTCCATCGGATTCGGCAAGCGCCTCTTCGGCATCAAGTACGGCGACACCGATTACCGCATCAGCCTGTTGCCGCTCGGCGGCTACGTAAAATTTGCTGGTGACAATCCCGGCGAAGCTCCCACGGGCAAAGTCGGCGAGTTCAACTCGCACCCCCGCTGGCAGCGTGTGCTCATCGCCCTTGCTGGTCCGGTGGCCAACGGCCTGCTGGCTCTCGGTCTCTTTCTTGCCATTGAATCTTTCCACCACGAAGTGCCCACCTACACCAAGGGCGCGGCTGTGGTCGACTACATCGTGCATAATTCCGCTGCCGAACACGCAGGCCTTCATTCTGGCGATGTGATTTCCAGCTACAACAATATTCAGTCGCCGGATTGGGAAACCATCACCACGCAGACCATGGTGAATGCCAATGACGTCACCGTGCCGCTGACTGTGTTGCGTGCCGGTCAACCGTTGAATCTGCAACTGCATATTGATGCCCGTGCCAATCCAGATAAATTCGACCTCACCGCTCTCGGCCTGATTCCCAAAGAACAGGATTCGCCGGTGGAAGTGGAGTCGCTGGAATCCGGCGCACCGGCCGCACTCGCCGGCCTGCAACCGGGCGACAAACTGGTGCAGTATGACGGCATGAATCTTTACTCGGTGCCGGCGCTGCTTTCGTATCTGCAGGACGAGCACGGCAAGCCGATGCAGTTGACTGTGCTGCGCGGCCAGCAGACGCTGCAGTTCCGCGTGACTCCGATTTTGCTGCCGCAACCCGGCGGTGCCACCGTCTACCGCTTCGGCTTCACGCCGGTGCAGCCGCCCACTTCCATCGTGCCGATTTCGTTTGTCAGTGCGGTGCAGGTGGCATGGCAGGACACGGTAAAAAACTCGACGCTGATTGTGGAAGTGTTGCGCGGCCTGCTCACACGCCATGTTCCGCTGGCCAGTGTTTCCGGTCCCATCGGCATCTTCAAAATCACTTCAGAAGTTTCGCAGATGGCGGGTTGGTGGCCGAAGTTCATGTTGATGGCTGTCATCAGCCTCAACCTCGGCATCTTCAACCTGCTGCCGATTCCCATCCTCGACGGCGGCGTCATCGTTCTGCTGCTGGTGGAAAGCGCCATGCGTCGCGATGTGAATGTGGAAGTGAAGGAGCGCATCTACCAGGCGGCCTTTGTTCTGCTGATGGTCATCTTCGCCTTCGTCATGTTCAACGACATCAGCCGGCTGAGTCTCTTCCACTTCAAGCCGTAGCCATCTCCGCATAAAAACTTTGGCCCGCATCCACTACGGAATGCGGGCCGTTGTATTTGTATGGAAGATTTTTTACTCTGCGGACTCGCTCGCTTCCACAGTCTTCTGCAGCGAGACGTGTCCCGCCTGCGCGTAAATCAATCCCATGGGAATGATGCTGATGGAAGTGACAAACAACAGCACCGCGCCGCAGGCCGTGGCCGCTTCAATCGGCGCGCCGTAGAACGCTTCCATCGCCGCAGCCGTCAATGCAATCTGCGTGAACCAGCCCGCCACCGGCATCTGCACCAGCGAACCGCCGATGCTGGTCGCCATCAACAGCATGGCACTGCCGTACTGCAGTTGCGCCAGTGCCGGTGTGGAAACAAACGCGTGCGCGCTCTGCACATACGCAATCGCCACCAGCGCCCACATGCCCAACGACAACGACATGGCGATTAAGAATTCGCCAATGCTCCGCAACACGTTCAGTCCGTCGCGGAACTCACGCAGCTTTTCCGCCAGACTGCTGCCCAGCGCCGGAGAAATCCTGCTGAAAATCTTTTCCACCAGTGCAGCCATCGCCACGCCATACATGCGGATGACAACCGCAAAGACGGCAATCCCCAACGTTACTGCCAGGCTGAAAACTCCCACGTGCTGGAAGGCTTCATGGTGCGGCATGGCTTGAATCTGCGGTGAGAAGAGCAACGCTGCAGTAAACAAAATCGCCGCCGCGCCCAGATCAAACATGCGTTCAATGGTGTAGACCGCAATCTGCGAACTCACTGGCAATTGCAGCCGACGAGCAATCAGGTACGGCCGCGCCAGGTCCGCCAGGCGTCCGAACAAAGCCACGGATGTGAAGCCGATGAAGTGCGCGCCCAGCGTTGCCGTCTGTCCAACTTTTTTCGTCGGCCGCACAAACAGCGCCCAGCGCACCGACCGCACCAGGTAGGTGACATAGATGCAGGCCACGCCCAGCAGGATCCGCTTCGGGTCGGCATGGCGCAGTTGCTGCCAGAAAACCACCCAGTCAAACGTTACATATTTGTGGAAGAGCCACGCCATCACCGCTAGCACGGCGGCGATCACGGCCCAGCGTGTCCATTGATTTTTCTTCATCGTGAACTTGCCGTTGCGGCTTTCTCTGCGGACTTTGCAGCCGCTGCCATCGCGCGTTTCCTGCGATTGAATTCGGCAATCACGCGCGCCACATAGCTGCGCGTCTCGCGATACGGCGGGATGCCGTGATAGTGGTCGACCGCTTCCGGTCCTGCGTTGTAAGCGGCCAGCGCCAGCGCCATATCATCGTGGTAACGCGTCAGCAGCATGTCAAGATACGCCGCGCCGCCGGAAATATTTTGCTGCGGAGCAAAGCTGTCGGCCACGCCGAGTTCATTCGCCGTCGCCGGCATCAGTTGCATCAGCCCCTGCGCACCGGCGCGCGAAACCGCCTGCGGATTGCCTGCGCTCTCTGCCTTCACCACACTCCACAACAAATCGGCATCAATATTGTGTGCCGTGCCCGCTGCAGCCAGCATGGGATGCAACTGCTCCTGCGTCAGTGGTGCGGAATATTTCACAGCAGGTTGGGTCGCAACTACATTGCTTGTGGCAATCGGTTTTTCATCCGCAGAAAGATTCGCTGCATTCACTGCGCGCACTTCAATCGCCGCCACCTGCGTTGCAGGAACTTCAATGTAATTTTCTGGCGTTGTGTAGAGCCGAACGTGCTCGCCCGCGTTCTGGTGTTTCACGCAGTCCAACTCAAAGCCGTTGCGCAGCGTCACATGCTCCACGGTGCTGCGAACGTTCTCCACCGTGGCCGCCTGCATCACTGGCGTCAGCGTAGACGCGGCCAGCAGCAGAGCGGGGAAGCAATGTCCCGCGTTGCGCACTGCTCGGCGAATTGTATGTTTTGCTGTCACAAGAAAAACTCTAGCACTTCAAAGTTGTCTACGGGCTAAATTTCAAAAACGGTTTTAGATTCCCAGCGCCACTTCAACCGCAATCGCAAATCCATCCTGATTATTAGACGCAGTCCGACGCCATCCGCGTTCGGCGGCCATCACATGCAGTTCGGGGCTGGCGTTGGCCATCACCACAGCGTGCCCGGCCACTTCCAGCATGGGCTCGTCATTCCAGTTGTCG
>CAIZGA010000509.1 GCA_903932385.1 uncultured Acidobacteriota bacterium | reverse complement strand
TTTGTCGGCATTGCCATACGCAATTGCACTGGTATCTGGAATACCGATGAGAAAATCTGCGAGATCGGATCCGCCGGAATTATTTTTTTGTGTCGCTGCACCAGTAAAGGTAAAAGTTCCCTGCGGGTTCTGTTGCTGATAATAGTTGAATTCCTGCCGGCGGAAATCGCCACCCACGGTGACGTTGTGCCGGCCGCGATAGTAGTTTACAGATGCCGAGAGGGCGCCAGTCTGATTACGGTTGTTGGCGCTCTGCGTGTCAGATAATCCGGCAATGCCGCTTGAGAATCCGAGTGTCGGAGGTGCCCAGTCCGCCGGGTCCTGATCATTTCCCGTAATGCCTGCCTGACCAGAAACATTGATGCGATTTTCGAAATAGGGATGCACCTGTGTCTGCAGCCGACTGTATGCGTAGCCTATCGTAATGAATAGTTGACGACTGAATTCATGATTCCAATTTACGTTGCTGTTGATGCCAAGTATGTTGCTTGAATCAACAAAACTAAAAACATTGGGGCTGGAACTCCGAACACTTTGTATTGCAAAGAGACCGTAGACCTGATTTTTATACCCGAATGATTTATCCACACGAGTCATGAAATTATCCTGATGCGTACTGCTCAGGATTGGAGCCTGATAGTTATAGCCAGTGCTGCCGGTTACATTTGGCAAAGGGTAATACGCCAATAGCGCCTGCGCCTGAGAACTGACAGGAACAATATTTCCGCCATACGGTGTTCCATTCGATGGGTTGTAGATTTGTTGCGGCAGTTCTGAAAGATTGCCACTGCGCTCTGCAGAATCCGGCATCAGAGCAGAGACTGTTGAATCATTTGTGTTCCGGGTCCACTGGTAATTCAAAAAGAAATAGGGCGCTTTATATAGCGGTATCAGGTGCGGAATTTTCAAAGGACCGCCGTACGAAACACCAGCATTGGCCTGGTCATAGGGCGTTCTGGCAGTGTTGAGTCCTGTCAACGAAAAGGGCCTTGCATCCAATGCAGAATTATTAATCACTAAATAAATTCCGCCGGTGTACAGCCCCTTGCCACCATTGCGCGTGTTGCCAAATGCCGAAGGCAAAGCATATTGCGAAGTCGCTGCGTTGTTAACGCTGCCGTTGATTAGAAATCCGTCGGCGGCGCGCTGCGTATTCTCATCGGACGGCTTCTCTGGCACCGGGGCTGGCGCACTCGTCTTAGGAGCTGCATTATTCTGCTGCGCAACTTGTGGTGTGGCCGCAACAGGCGCGGGCTTATCCACAATCTTTACCGCGTTGGTAGCAGTACGAATTTCATTCAAGCTGAGCAGTTTCAACTCCCAAGGCACAGCAGTGGCAGCAGCAGGCACGGTTATATCGGCATGCGAGGTGGCGAATCCTGTCATTTCAATTTGAATTTTCCAGGGGCCACTCGCAAGATCCGCGAAGGTGTAATTGCCCTGCAGGTCAGTCACAGCTACATACTTCGTGCTGTCGCGAGTCACCGTGACGATTGCCCCCGGCACCGGCAGGCCATTGAAGGTCACCTGGCCGTGGTATTCGGCAGCAAAAGCTATGGTCGAGAAGAAAATGCACGCAACTGCGCACAGCCCGCGTAGCAATTTATATCGCTGCATCCTTAATCTCAACTCATCTCCTACTGCTAATTTTCAGATGGCATCTCGACGCGATCAATCACAATCACGTCTACGGGGGCTTTTGCTGATTCAATCTTCAGTCCTAAGTCATCTTGCAGCGCAGTAAACAGCGAAGGACCCAAATCATTGGTTAAGGCTCCAGTTTCACTACTTTGCCCACTACCGCCCTTTAGAGTCTCCGGTGTCCATCTCAGCAGGAAATCGTATGTACCGGTCAATCCTGTCTTATCAATCACCATGCGGCCGCCAATTTCAGACTGCATGGAGATTACATTTGTAATCATTTGCAGGTTTGCTCCCCTGCCTTCCATACGACCTTTTCCCTGCACCTGTATGCCGTGCCAAGTATTGGCTGTGTTCGGAGTGGCCGGACTCTCCGGAACCGCCATCTTCATGCCACCCTTTGCCAGCACCAACGTATATAAGGGTAAAATCCTGTTTTCATGATGCACGGCCAGTTTGAAGCGGTCCGCAAGAAGTGCCTGAAGCATCAATCGCATTGCATCTTTCATCTGATTGGGTGGCAGCTTTTGCAACATTGCAGAACTGTCAGGATCTTCTTTTGCGGAAATATCAAACCGGGCTGACCCAATCCAGTCAGGCCCACCAATAACTTGCTGGTCGCTGCCGAAATTCAGATCATATGCAAACTTGATGAGTGCTTTCAGCGTCTGGCCATTCGTCATGAATTCATCACGATTGAAGCCCATTCGCCCGCCAACTTCACTCGGATTGGTCGGTTTGATTGTCGCCACTTCAAATTCTGGCGGTTTCGCAGAT
>CAIZGA010000508.1 GCA_903932385.1 uncultured Acidobacteriota bacterium | reverse complement strand
AGCACCGCGTGGCAGTATGCGTATCCCGAACTCGCCAGCGGCAAACCGCCTGCCGGCATTCGCCGCGAATTCGGCGTCTCGCCTTACGCGATGGACCCGACGCGCGAAGCCACGTACACCTTCATCGCTCGCTTCCTCACAGAGATGACGGCCATCTTTCCCGACCCGTACTACCACATCGGCGGAGATGAAACGCCCGCGCCCGACTGGAAAACCAATCCGCGCATTCGCGCCTTCATGCGCGCGCACAAGTTGAAAGACAACGCCGCTCTGCAGGCATACTTCAACACCCGCATCCTGAAAATCCTTCAGGGTCTGCACAAACACATGGTCGGCTGGGATGAAATTATGGACCCCGCTCTGCCGCGCGATGTTGTCATCCAGTCTTGGCGTGGAGTCGCTTCGCTCGCCGCAGGTGCTCAGCAGGGCTTCCAGGGAATTCTTTCCGCACCGTATTATCTCGACGGCATGCGCAGCGCCGCCGTGCATTATCTCGCCGACCCGCTGCCGTCCACATCGAACCTCACGCCCGAGCAGCGCAAGAAAATTCTCGGCGGAGAAACGCCGATGTGGGGCGAGCACGTTTACGAACGCAGCATCGATTCGCACATCTGGCCGCGCACTGCAGCCATTGCCGAACGCTTCTGGTCGCCAGAGTCTGTCACCGATGTGGATGACATGTACCGTCGACTCGCCGTCGTTTCCATTCAGTTGGAATCGCTCGGCCTGCGCCACCTCACCCAGGAAGATACCGGCCTCCGCGCCCTCACCGGCGACGATGACATCGATGCGCTTCGCACCTTCTCTTCGGCCTTCGAACCGGTCAGCTTCGGCGAACGTTATCAGCAGCAACACACCTCGCAGCTCACCGTGCTCAATCACATCGTGGATGCGCTCCCACCCGACCCACCCTCGCGCTACGCCATTGAAGTGCAGGTGCGTCGCTTCCTCGCCGCACCGCAAACCGATACGGCAGACCGTCAGGCGCTCGACAGCTGGTTCTCCACCGTGGCCGCTTCTGTTCCCGCCGTAGAAAAGCAGATGAAACACGCGCCGCTGCTGCATGACATGCGTACCCGCGCCCGCCAACTTCCAGAGCTCGCGCAGATTGAACTGGAAGCAACCAAGTATCTTTCTTCCGGCACCAAGGCGCCCGCCGGCTGGAAGCAGGACAAACTCGCGGAGATTGCCGTGGCCAAAAAGCCATCCGGCATCGTGCGCTTCGTATTCCTTGACCCGCTCACCGCTCTCGTGAACGCCGTCAGCGAATAATCATCGCATCCCAATAAAAATGGCCAGCATGGATTTCTCCACGCTGGCCGTTTTCTTTAACCTAATTTATTTTTCGATGGATGCAATGTAATCCGCATCCGTCTTCAACGCCTGCATCGGTGGCATGTCCAGGAATTCTTCCTGTTCCACAAATGCGTGTTTGATTTTTGCAAACTTCGCCGCCGCTTTGTAAATTGGCCGGTAATCAATCGATCCCATGCCCAGCTCCGCCGCCTTCACGCCGCCATGTGCCAGCGCCTCCGGAGTTGCCTGCTTGAAGTCCTTGATGTGCAACATGCTGATGCGCTTACCGTGCTCGCTCAGCACCTTCACCGGATCGCCGCCGCCCACCACCACCCAGCCGCAATCCATTTCAAACGTCACCAACTCGGGATCGGTCAGCCGCATCAATTCAAAAAACGGCAGCGCACCTTCCACCGCTTCAAACTCGGCGTAGTGGTTGTGATATCCAAACTGCACGCCGGCTGCCTTGAATTTCTTGCCGACAGCATTAAACTGCTCCGCATTCCAACGCCACTCTTCCAGGGAGAGTCCATGCGCCGGCCGAACAGCGCCGGGCTTGCGTCCGGGTCCGGGGCAAATCACGTGGCTCATGCCCAGCGTGTGCGCGTAGTCCAGCACCATGTCGGCCTGCTCGGTCACCTGCTGGAATCCCCAGTGTGAACTTACGCAGTGCAGCCCAGCCGCGTCCATCGCAGTCTTCACTTCCGCCGGCTTCAAGTTGTAGAAACCCGCCGACTCCACTTCCGTGTAGCCAGCCGCCGCCACCTGCTTCAAAGTGCCCAGGTAGTCCTTGGGCAACTGGTTGCGTACCGAGTAGAGCTGCACGCCAATCGGCAGGTGCAGTGTGTTTCTCGATGCGTAGGCAAATGCCTGTTCGCGCAGCAATGCGGCACCGCATAGTGTTGCGGCTCCGGCCTTCAAAAATCCGCGTCTCGTGGTCATGGTGTTTTCCCCCTCAGTATTTGTCGGTTCTATTTCTGCAAAGTATGGCAGGTATCGCATCCCACCGCGGCTTTTTTCGCCTGGTGGCAGCTGACGCAACGCGCCATGGTCATTTCTGTTTCACGATAAATATGTTCCCGCTCCGCCACCGCTCCGTGGCACTCCACGCAGGCAACATTGCCGGCCGCGTGCGTTCGATGGCTGAAGTTAACAAACGACGGCAGTTCATATACCCGTACCCACGGTATCGTATCGCTGGTACTGGCATACTCCGCCAGCTTTTTTATTTCCGGCTTGTCCGTTGCAATTGCCGCATGGCACTGCATGCAAAATCCAGCTTGCGGAATCGTATAGTTCTCGCCGCTGCGCGTTGGCGTGTGGCAACTGTCGCAGCCCATCTGCTGTCCACCGGCATGTATTTTATGACTGAAGTTTATCGGTTGCTGCGGAGCTTCAGCAGTCTGTGTTGTTGTCGTCTGCCCTCGCATCGTCTGCATCACGCCGAATACAGCCAGCGCTGCCAGCATCGGCCACGCCGCCCTCTGTAGCCACCGCGTCATCGGGTCTTCCCTTGGCGCATCGGCTTCACAGAATAGCGTCTACACGTGGAGGGCACCTTCGTTCTCCTTGGCGTCAAAGTCCATTTGGAAAATTCAGCTTACGGCTTCACCGCTTTGAATCCACCCTTGGAGCGGTCATACAGCCAGATGCAGCCAAAGACAATCAGCAATATCGCCGGCAGAATCGCCACCGCGCGGAAGGACGCCTGCGATGCCTGCGCCAGCACATCATTCAGCGCATCGCCGCTCAACGCCTTGAAGGCCGCCTCGCTGCCCGCCAGCTGGATTTTCTTCGTATCAAATACATGGCCCATCAGCGGCAGCACAAATGTGCTGGAAAGCGTTCCCGCTGTTCCCATCAGCCCCATCAGCAACGCGCCGCCGCGGGGGAAGCGTTCCGACGCTGTTGCCAGCATCGTCGGCCACATAAAGCAAACACCGCAGCCCCAAACCGTTGCCGCCAGCACACCGGTCACCGGCGAGTTGGCCAGGCTCAACGCCACCAGCCCCAGCGCCGCCAGCAGGCATGAGATCCACAACAATCCAATCGCAGATAGTTTGTGTGAAAGCGGCCCGGCAAAGTGCCGCGCCACAAACATAATGCCGCTCACATACACCAGCAGCAGGATGCCCTGCATGTGCACTGTCCGCGTCAAAGCCAGGTCCACCCATTGCCCGGGCGCCAGTTCCGAGGCCGCCGTCAAAAACATGCTGGCAAACAGTACGAGGAACATCGGGTTCAGCAACTCGCGAAACATCTGTCCCATGGAAATTCCTGCCGCTGCCCGTTCCGTCGGCGGATATTTCACCCCGATGCACAGCAGCAGAATCACAATCGACGGCAGAATCACCAGCGCCAGCTTCACCTGCCACACCACACCCGCCGCTCCCAGGCCATAGCCCAGCAGCCCGCCGAGAATCAATCCCCCCGGCCACCATGCGTGCAGCGCATTCAACTTGCCGGTTTTGTTGTCGGCGTACAGGGTCGTCATCAGCGGGTTGATGACCGTTTCCACCAGCCCCCAGCCAATGCCCATAATCAGTGCGCCCGCCCAGATGGTGCTGTACAGCGCCGGCCCGCTCACAAAATGCGACGCGAACAGAATCGTCAGCGTGCCCAAAATGAAGCAGACCGCACACATCGGCAGCAGCAGCGCCATGCCAATCGCATCCAGCAGCGGGCTGCCAATCGCAATCGTGAAGGCAAATCCCAGGAACGGTATCCCCAGAAAACTGCCAATCATCTGCGTCGAGTGGGCCTTATTAATCGGGTCGAAGAAGACGCGTTGTAAATCGCTCGCCACGTCGGCCCGCAGGGAAGCGGCCATACCGGCAGTGGCCAGTGCAATCACACTGACGAGGAATAATCTGGGCTTGTTGTACTCTGCGTGGCTATCAACGTGCTCTGTATGGCTCATAATTTTTCTTCGGCCAAGTTATCACACTGCATCTATCGCTGAGAACCAACAGGCCTGCCGCTTCTTTCATCGCGGCAACAATCGCCGCCGTCATTTCATCACGGCTGAGCACGCGTTCGAACATCGCCCTCCCAAAATCAGATCGCCAATCGAACGTCGTCCCTGGCTGCAAAATTACAGATAGAAAAAGGTAGCCAACCGGTCTGTTAACTGCTAGGGCGCAACAATCATCGCCAATTTCCACATCAATGCGTTCCAATACTGCACTTCGTGGCCCCATCCCGCCAGCCATCTGCCCACCCTGCAGTTTTTTCGCATCTATAATATATGTGCCGCGGCGGCCTGCGCGGT
>CAIZGA010000507.1 GCA_903932385.1 uncultured Acidobacteriota bacterium | reverse complement strand
TGTTGATGCAGGCGTTGCGCAAGTTGACCGACGCGCTTCGACCATGGACGATTGATTTCCACGTTGCGCAGAATGACGGAACCGTGCGCGGTTCCGGCTCCCACGACAAAACTGGCCGCCACTGCTCGGCCAATGATCCCGACGGACGCATGGATATTGTCGAAGTCGCCGGGCTCTGGATGCGCGGTGCGGACGGTATCCCCACGCGCGCCTATGAACACATCTGCTGGGACGGTTGCATGTTCCCAAACGCAACCATGATGGCTGCGCAGACATGGAACGATGTGCTGGCCACGCTCATCGCCGTTCGCAATGCCCACGGGTGGAATTAATATGGCCAAGAAAATTCTCAACGTCGGCATGGTTGGATATGGCTTCATGGGCCGCACGCACTCGAATGCATTTTTGCAGGCGCCGCGATATTTTGATTTGCCGTATCAGCCGGTGCTGAAAGCCATCTGCGCTCGCAGTGCCGAGCGGGTAAAAGGATTCGCAGAGAACTGGGGTTATCAGACGATTGAAACGGATTGGCGCAAGCTGATTGAGCGCAAGGACATTGACCTGATTGACATTGCAAGCCCCAACAACACGCATGCAGAGATTGCCATTGCCGCAGCACAGGCCGGCAAGATGGTGATGTGCGAGAAGCCGCTGGGCCGCACCGCTGCCGAGGCTCGCACCATGGTGGCCGCAGTGGAATCCGCCGGTGTGCCCAACATGGTCTGGTACAACTACCGCCGCGTGCCCGCAGTTACTCTGATAAAAAAACTGCTGGACGAAGGCCGCTTCGGCCGCATCTTCCACTACCGGTCAAAATTTCTACAGGACTGGACCATCTCCAGCGATCTGCCGCAGGGTGGCGAAGCGCTGTGGCGGCTCGATGTGGATGTTGCCGGTAGCGGCGTGACCGGTGACCTGCTGGCGCACAATATTGATATGGCGATGTGGCTCAACGGGCCCATCACTGAAGTTGTGGCCACTACGGAAACATTTATCAAAGAACGCAAACATAATCTGACTGGAAAAGTGGAACCGGTCGGCATTGATGACGCCAGCATATTTATTTGCAGATTCGCAAATGGTTCTCTGGCAACTTTTGAAGCGACTCGTTACGCACGCGGTCACAAGGCGCTCTTCACATTGGAAGTCAACGGCGAGCATGCCTCGGCAAAGTGGGACCTGCATGACCTACATCGCCTCGAATTTTTCGATCATCGCGATGAGTCACAGTTGCGCGGGTGGAAGAGCATTCACATTACTGACAGCGATCATCCCTACATGAAGCACTGGTGGGTTCCCGGCCTGCAGATCGGCTACGAACATACGTTTGTGCATCAGGTGGCAGACTTCGTCGAATCGCTCGCCGCCGGTAAATCCTGCTCGCCCACATTTGCCGATGGCCTGGCAACCGATTGCGTGACCGATGCTGTGTTGCGTTCGGCAAAGACGCGACAGTGGGAAAAAGTTCTGCTTGGCTAAGGAGACATAATGAAGCAACACATCCAACCGCTTCTTACTTTCGCTGCAGTTGCCGTGGTCACGGTGATGCTGGCGCTTTCAATTCGCACGATGACAAGCTCCATCGTTTTCGCGCAGCAGGCAAGTGCTTCCAAGCCAGCACCGGTACATCGCGGCGGCTTCACGCAGCCCGACCCGATGGACTTCAACGACCATACAGGTTGGACGCAAATCTTCGACGGGAAAACGCTGAAGGGATGGAATGGTTCGCCCGATGTATGGCACGTGGAAGATGGCGCCATTGTTGGCGTTTCCAGTCCCGAGCATCCTTCGGGGACGACCAACATCATCTGGAAGGGTGGCGAGCCGGCGAACTTTGAGCTCAAAGTGGAGATGAAGCTCGAAGGCAGCGGCGCGAATGGCGGCATCCAATATCGGAGTCAATATGTTCCGCCGACGCCGGAGCAGCTGAAAAAACAGAAATATCCCAAGTGGAATATTCGCGGCTATCAGGCGGATTTTGATTACGGCAATACGTATACCGGCCAGTTGTATGAGCAGTCCAGCCCGCGCGGCATCGTCGCGTGGCGCGGACAAATCGTGCAGACTGATCCCGATGTGCCGCATCGTCTGCTGGGTCTGCTCGCATCTTCTGATGAACTGAAGAGCTACATTAAAGTTGGCGACTGGAACCAGTATGAAATCATCGCCGATGGCAACACGCTTATCCACATCATCAACGGGCATGTGATGGCCGTGCTGGTGGACAACGATCCAGCATTCAACCAGAAAAAAGGTTTGATCGCTTTTGAAATTGAAGGCGGCGGCAACGTGAAAATCTCTCACCGCAATGTCTGGTTGAAGATTCTTCCCTAACAAATACAAAAAGGAACGAGAACATGCCTGCAGCCATCTTTCAGAACCGCCGAGCCGTGCAGATGGAGAACGAACACCTGCGCGTGAGTGTGCTGGCTGAAGGCGGCCACATCGCAGAAATTTTCGATAAGCAGAGCGGCGTCAATCCGCTATGGGTGCCGCCGTGGCCATCAATCGAACACTCTGCCTATGACCCAGCGCGGCATTTTGAATATGGCGAAGGCGCGGAAGCCAAACTGCTGGCGGGAATCATGGGGCACAATCTCTGTCTGGATTTCTTTGGTGGCCCATCGGCAGAAGAAGCGGCCGCCGGCCTCACCGTGCATGGCGAAGCGTCCACGGTTCCATATAACATTCATGAGCAGCCCGGCGTGCTGGAATTACACGCGCATTTTCCCTTGGCGCAGTTGGACTTCCGCCGCCGCATTGAATTGCATGGCCGCTCGCTGCGTATCGTGGAAGCAGTAGAGAACCTCGCTGCATGGGACCGTCCCATCGGCTGGACGCAGCATGTGACACTGGGCCCGCCGTTTCTGGCCAAAGGAAAAACACAACTGCGCGCGTCGCTCACACAGTCAAAAGTTTTTGAAGGGGAATTAAACGCCGACATGCACTACAAAGCTGCGGCGGAATTTCTCTGGCCGAAAGTACCGCTCAAGACCGGCGGCACGGCAGACCTCAGCACATTTACTGACGTACCCGTTTCCAGCGAATTCACCACACACCTTGCCGATCCGCAGCAGCCGCACGCATGGTTTGTCGCATTCAATCCTGAAAAGCAGCTGGCCTTTGGATATATCTGGAAGCGCGAGGAGTTTCCGTGGCTCGGCATGTGGCAGGAAAATTTCAGCCGCACGCAAGCTCCGTGGAGCAACCGCACACTGACGCTGGGTCTGGAGTTTGGTGCATCGCCCATGCCGGAGTCGCGTCGCGCGATGATCAATCGCGGCAAGCTGTTTGATACACAAGTGTTTCGCTGGCTGCCGGCGCGTGGTCGTCTGCATGCGGAGTACTGCGTAACAACGCAGCACTCCACCGCAGTTCCTGACTCGCTTACTTGGCCGCTTTAAATCGCGAACAATGTGGGTTGTTTAGTTGAACGAGATTTTGGCGGCCGCTGCAGCCAGCTTGCTCGCATCAACATTCGGGACCTTTTTCAAATCATCCAGCGATTTGAAATTTCCGTTCGCCTGACGATACTGGACGATTGCATCCGCTTCCGCCTGGGTCAGCATCAACTGTGCCACCAACTGCGCAGCCGTTGCCGCATTCACGTTGAGGCGCGGTGCCGTCGGTGCCGGATAATTCTTCGCCAGATAATTCAGAATGGCGTTGAAGTCGTCATCGCTGCCTTCTGCGCCACGTCCTGCCATGTCTTCCAGAGTGTCCTGCCAACCGGCACGGCTCTGCCCGGCGGCAATCACGTTGTCTGGTGAATGGCACTTGCTGCAGACGCGAATCAATTCATCTTTTCCCGGTCCATCTGGAAATTCAGGATATGTTTTCTGTCCTGCAGGCGTGCTTGCTGTAGTTGCAGGAGTGGTTGTCGATGTCGTGCTTGGGGTCGTGTTGCTTTGCGCGTGCGTGGGGGCAAAGGTAAGTGTAATGGCGGCGCTCAGGGCAACG
>CAIZGA010000506.1 GCA_903932385.1 uncultured Acidobacteriota bacterium | reverse complement strand
GTATCTGCTGCTCAAACTCGCGCTCAGCATCGCCTTTGCTCTCGCTGCTGAAATCATCTATGTCATCGTGTTGATGATTTCGCTTATCCCCTTCGCCATCGTCTATGTGCCGCTGTACTTCCTGCTGCACAACCACGGTACCGGGGCCATGGTCCTCTTCATCGCAGCCGCAGTGCTCGGTGGTCTGGTGCTGCTGGCGTGGATATTCATTCTCTCCGCGCTCACCTTCGGCTACGTCTACGCGTTTCTGCAGTCGTATGCGCTGTATTTCATGGGCGGGCGTTACCAACTGCTGGGCGATTTGCTGGAACCGCCCCAGTTGCCGCCGACCGAGCCAACCACTGTAACGGCGTAAGCCGCACACAATAAATCCGCTGCAAAAAGTTTGGGGACCGGCAATCGCCAGTCCCCAAAAATTTGCCATAAACTTTTTTCTACAGGTCCAGGCGGGAATCTTCGATCGCCAGACGCACATTGCCGCTGGAATTGGCCAGACGTCGCACGGCTTCCATCTTGTCCACACCGGCTTTCAGCATCACCACGGAAATCGGGATGCTGCGCCCGGCGGATTTGATGGTCTCAATCGCCTTGGCGCGGTCCACGCCGGTGGCCTGCATCAGGATGCGGATGCCGCGCTCGACCAGCTTCTCATTCTTCATGTTCACGTTCACCATCAGGTTTTCGTAGACGTAGCCGAGCCGCGTCATTGCACCGGTGGTAATCATGTTCAGGATCATCTTCTGCGCCGAGCCGGCCTTCATGCGCGTGGAGCCGGAAACCACTTCGGGCCCGACTTCGGCCACAATCGTCGTATCGGCCACTTTGGAGAGCGCACTGTTGTAGTTACAGGTCACACCGGCCGTGTGGGCACCGCGTGCCTTGGCGTACTGCACGGCGGAAACAACATACGGGGTGCGTCCGCTCGCGGTCAGGCCAATCACAATGTCTTTACGGGTGGGGCGACGGCGGGCAATGTCGCGCTGGCCCATTTCCTGCGAATCTTCATTCACTTCCGCGGCGGAGGCCAACGCCTTGGGGCCACCAGCCATCAGGTACTGCACCGAGTGCGGCGAAGTGGAGTAGGTCGGCGGACACTCCGATGCGTCCAGCGCGGCAATGCGACCGCTGGAACCAGCACCGACGTAAATCAACCGGCCACCGTCGCGCAGACAGCGTGCCACCTGGTCAATCACCAAAGCCACTTCCGGCAGCGCCTTTTTTACAGCGGCGGCCACCTTGGCGTCTTCATGGTTGATGATGCGGGCAATCTCCAGCGCAGATTTGGTGTCGAACCCGGCGGAGGCCTCGTTCAGCTTCTCCGTAACAAGGGTGTCCATCTCCTGCAAAAGATGCTTCGCTCCGTTCTTTGACGGGGTGTTCGATTCATGGCTGGGAGGTGTTACGGTAGGCATTAGCGAACGAGCTCCATTACGGAGCTTATTCTAGCGCAGCGTCAAGCAAAATGCGCCATGAATCTCGCTGCGCCGGCTGGCCCAGTGTACACACACAGATACACGGACATGGTCTGACCACTTCTGCAGCCTCCGCATCAGATACACTGAGCGCATCACCCGGATGGATCCCACACCTGCATCTCCGCAGCTGCCCGCACCGCCGCAAGAGCACTTGTTGCCCGCACCGCATAGCTCCGCCCCAAAAGGCCAGGCCCCCAGCCATCATCTGTGGGTGCGTTGGCTGCGCGATGTGCTCATCTCCATCCTGGTTTCGCTGTTCATCATAATCTACCTCTACCAGCCGGTGCGGGTGGAAGGCACCAGCATGCTACCCGGCCTGCAGGACAACGAGCGGCTCTTCATCAACAAAGTGGCCTACCGCTTCGGCCCCATCGAGCATGGCGATATTGTCGTATTTCTCTACCCGCGCGATGAGAGCAAGAGCTACATCAAGCGTGTCATCGGCCTGCCGGGCGATTTGGTCCGCATTGACCATGGCCGCGTCTACGTCAATGGCGAGCAGTTGGCAGAGCCCTACGTGCCGGTCCGTTACCGCGACGAACGTTCCATGGCTCCGCTCACCGTGCCGCCGGATTGCTACTTCGTACTGGGCGACCATCGCGACGTGGCCAGCGACAGCCGCGACTTTGGCCCGGTGCCGCGCAAACTCATCTACGGCAAGGCGGCATTTGTTTATTGGCCAGCCAGCAAGCTGGGCGTTGTCCGGTAATTCAACGGCAATCCCCGGGTAATTCATTCCAACCCTGTTTCCCACCGCGATTCCTGCTAAAATCTATTAAATCCACTCCCCGGAGCGGCAATGCAGGCCATACTCGCGCTCGAAGACGGGCGCATCTTTCGCGGCAAGGGCTTCGGCGCAAAAGCCGAATGCTACGGCGAAGTTGTCTTCAATACTTCGCTCACCGGCTATCAGGAAATCTTTACAGATCCTTCCTATGCCGGCCAGATTGTCGTTCTCACCAATCCCCAGATTGGCAATTACGGCACCACCCCCAGTGACGCGGAGGCGACGCATCCGTATATCGAAGGCCTCGTCACCCGCGAATTTTCCCCCATTAGCAGCAACTGGCGTTCCACCCAGGTGGCTGATGAATACCTGGAGCGGTACAACGTCCCGGTTATCGCAGACATTGACACTCGCGCGCTGGTACGCCATCTGCGCACCCATGGCGTGATGCGCGGCGTCATCAGTTCGCTGGAGACTGACATCGATGCGCTGGTCGCCAAGGCACGTTCCATCAAAAAAATGGATGGCACCGATCTGGCCAGCGTGGTCAGCACCAAGGCGCGGTATGAGTGGGACTCAACCGATGTCCGCAACCAGACCGGCGACTCGCTGCTGCCTGCATCCACTGATCAGGAAAATCCGCTGCACGTTGTGGCGTACGATTTCGGCATCAAGCAGAACATCCTGCGCATGCTTTCGCGCACCGGCTGCCGCATCACCGTGGTGCCCGCGCAAACTCCGGCGGCAGATGTGCTGGAGATGAATCCCAACGGCGTCTTTTTCTCAAACGGCCCCGGCGACCCCGAGCCGCTTCTCTACGCGCAGGAAAATATTCGTAAGCTGCAGGGCAAGAAACCGATATTTGGCATCTGCCTCGGCCACCAGCTTTTCGGTCTGGCGCTGGGCGGCAAGACTTACAAGCTGAAATATGGCCACCACGGCGGCAACCACCCCATCAAGAACCTGCGCACCGGCAAGGTGGAGATCACCGCACAGAACCACAACTTCGCCGTGG
>CAIZGA010000505.1 GCA_903932385.1 uncultured Acidobacteriota bacterium | reverse complement strand
GTGATATCAAGGCTCATTGTTTCTCTCTCCGCTGTGTTTCTTAAGTTTCAAAACTGCAAATCGTCTGTGGGACGGGCATGTTTTAGTGGCTGTGAGTGTCGAGTGTGACCAGCTCAGTTTTTTCGTGGCCATGGGCTGTGCCGACGGGCGGCTCGCACATGTCAATCATTCGAATCTTTGTGAGCACTTCGCGAATGCTGTCATTCACTTTGCTCAATGGTTCTTTGATGGTGCAAGTGCCGACCAGGTCGCAATTTCCATTCACCGTGATGCACGACGTAATGAAGAGCGGGCCGTCAATCGCGCGAATGATTTCAAACGCGGTGATGGATTCAGGATTGCGAGCCAGCGAGTAGCCGCCGTAAATGCCCGCGTGCGATACCAGAATTCCAGTGCGCGCCAGCGTCTGCAGAATCTTAGCCAGCAGCTGCGGAGGAATGTGGTACGCGTCTGCGATGTCCTTGGCGCTCAGGGCGCGGTTGGCCTCGTCAGGTTGGCGCAGCCAATGCTCTGCCAGCAGCTTTACAGCCATCAATCCGTAGTCGGCTTTTTTGGTCAGACGCAGCATTTTGGGTCCCGGTCGATCTTCGGCGGTCAAACGCCGACTGGAATAGTCTGGATTGATTATAGGACTAGAGTGGTCGTAGGAGCAAGGGGGAGAGCCGGCATCCGTGATTTTCGCCTGTGGATATCGAGAAATAGAGGGCAGATAAACTGCATTTGGTGTTTGACATACACAGCGCGCCAAGGGAAAATCCTGCCTACGGGGGAAGATTTTTACCACGTCTGAATAGCCCACATGACTGCTAACTGCAAGCATCCAAAGGTGCGTATTGTTGCGCGGGACGAGGACGCGGAATTTGTTGAATGCCTCGACTGCGGTGAGGTCTTTGATTCTTCAGAATTTCGCGACATGGATATTGAGGAAAAAGAAGTGGATGCTGAGTCGGCTGATGATGACATGTAGCTGCCGAGGCATTATGGCGCAAGTATGATGGAAGTAGAAGCTTCTTCTCCACAGAAGCGGCTTCGCTGATGTTTTATTTCAAGGGTGATGGGGTTCACCACCGAACCGTCTGCAAGTCTCTAGTTCCATGCAGGCTGATGACTCCTGACAAATGAATCGAATGATGCAAGGTGCAAACTGCCTGCGGGCGGAGTGTGTGCCGCAGATGTTTGAAACTTTGCTGTGAGGAGCCTCTCTTGAACAAGTATGTGTTGATTGCAATTGGCGGAATCTTCGGCTCGATTGCGCGCTACTGGGTGAGCACCAACATCGCCAGCTTTATTGAAGAGCGATTTCCCTTGAACACACTGGTGGTGAATCTCTCTGCCTGCGTGCTGATGGGCTTTGCCGCCGCATTGCTGAACCATCGGCCTGGCTGGAATGAAGGCTGGCGATTTCTGCTCCTGGTCGGATTCATCGGCACCTACAGCACCTTCTCCACCTTTGAGTGGGAAATCTTCACACGTATTGAAGGCGGCGCAGGCTTGATTGCCATCCTCTATGCCGTGGTCAGCGTGCTGGTGGGTCTGCTGGCCGTATGGTGCGGCGCGCAGTTGTCGAAAGCTTTCGTATAGGTCTACTTGCCGGAAAATTTCACCGTGCGAAGAAAGTCGTAGCTGCCGGAGGGGGAAACTTCCATTCCGGTAACGCGCCGCGTATGCACCAGCACATTGTCGAGATACCACAGATTGATTTCCGGAACGTCCTCGGCCACTATTTTCTGTACCTCTATATAGTCATCGCGTCGCGAGGCCTGATCGCTGACGGAAGCGGCGTGTGCGAGCAGGGCATCCACCTTGGGATTGATGTAATGCCCGCGGTTCGATCCATGCGGCGGTATGTTGCTGCTGGCCAGCGTGTCGCGGAAAATGTCGGGGTCCTCATTGCTGTCAATCCAACGCAGAGCGTAGAGCTGGAAGGCGCCGTGGGTAATGTCGCCGAAAAAAGTCGCGAACTCATAGCTGCGGATGGAAAGTTCAATGCCGGCCTCGCGCATCTGCTGCTGCAGGATTGCGGCCAGCAGGCGAGTGGTTTCATCGGTGGATGTTTTCATCGTGATATGAATGCGCACGCCGTTCGCATCGGGCAAGTAGCCAGCCTCGTCAAGCAAACGTCGCGCACGTGCCACATCATGCGGATACTTCACGAGACCAGCATTGGCGTTGCCGCTACTCTTCGGATCGCCGAAGTACGCCCAGTGGTCCGGCGGCAGCAGACTACTGGCACGCACGGCACGGTCGCGAAACAACGCATGGATGATGGCACTGCGGTCAATGGAATAGGCAATCGCCTGGCGCACGCGGCGGTCATTCAGTGGCGGCTTGCTCACATTGATATTGATGTAGTTCAAAATCGTGCCCGGCGATATATCTACGGCAAGTTGAGGTTCTTGCTGCAGCGCATTCACCGTATCGGCCATCAGTGAATTGATGGCTATGTCGGCTGAACCTTTTTCCAACTCCAATGCGCGTGTGGTTTCATCGGGAACCACAGCAAATACAGCGCCGCCGACGTATGGCTTCGCCCCCCAGTACTCCTTGTTTGCGGCCAGCACAACATCCTTGTCATCCGCCTGACTGACAAAACGAAACGGGCCGCTGCCGATGGGATGGGAAGATAGTTCGCGTCCGCTACCCGCCGGCACAATGCCGTTCAACCCATCGGTAAGGTTCCATAGCAGATTGGCATCGGGCTGGTGAAGATGCAGCACTACGGTCAGTGCATCAGGAGTTTCAATATTGGTGATGGCGTTCAGGTGGCTCGTCTTTGCGCTGATGACGGTGCCGTCGCGCATGGAGTTGAGCGTCCAGGCGACGTCGGCGCTCGTAAGTGGCCGGCCATCGTGAAAGCGAACACCGCTGCGCAGATGAAAAATAATCGTCAGCGGATCTGGTTGCTCCCAACTGGTGGCCAGGCATGGCTGCAGATTGAAGTGGTCGTCCTTACGCACCAGCGAATCGAAAATCAGCGATGAGATACGCGCACCCTGTGCATCGGTGGCGATGCGCGGATCGAGCGTGTTGGGGCTGCTCTCAATCAACACAACAACATTGCCGGATTGCGTGGCACTGCTGGTGGGTGCACGATGGCAGCCGCTGAGGAGCATGGGCGCAATCAGCAGAACTGCGAAGAGCCGATTACGCATGAGTAATCTTTCCAAGGATGGCGGGACGTGCGGCTCCGGTGGCCGTGGGCAGATTGCCGGTGCGTTGGCGCCACGTAAGCCACGCGAGCAAGGCAAACGCCGCCGCCTCTTTTGATTGCGATGGCACGCCGAAATCATCGCTGAGAGAAATTTTGTAACGCAGAGGAAGGAGGCGTTCACGCAGCATTGTGAGGAGCGTGGAATTTTCTGTGCCGCCGCCGGAGAGAACAAAATCCGTGGGCGCAGATGTTAGACGTGGCTTCAGGAACTTTTCGCAAGCGAGACAAATGGAGTCGGCCGTGAGTGCAGTTGCCGTGGCAACAATATCCTGTGTCCGTGCGCGGTGACGACGGCACTCTGCGATGAAGGAGTCTGCATAGTGGCGGCCATATTGTTCGCGGCCTGCGGACTTTGGCGGCGGCGCAAGAAAGAAATCTTCGCGCAGGTGATGGTCAATCACCGGCTGCAAAACCTTGCCGCTGCGTGCGACGGATCCGTTGCGGTCATACGGCTTGCTGAAGAGTTGCTGCATACAGGCATCGATCAGCATATTGCCGGGACCGGTATCAAACGCGAAGACCTGCTGCGGCGTGGCGTTTGCGGGGATAACGGTGCAGTTGCCGATGCCGCCGAGATTTTGCAGTACGCGATGGCGGCGCGCATGGCGAAAGCAGATGTAATCAAAAATTGGAACCAGTGGCGCGCCCTGACCACCGACAGCAATATCTGCCGGGCGAAAATCGCTGACCACAGGCAGGTCGGTCCGCGCGGCAATGACGGCCGGTTCGCCGAGCTGCCAGGTGCAACGCATCGGCTTGCCTAGATACTTCATCGGTTGGCCCTGATGGTAGACCGTCTGGCCATGGCATCCGATGAGTGAAACATGCAGCTGCGGATGGCGCTGCAACGTGGCGATGACTGCATCTGCGTAGAGTTCACCGAGCCGCCAGTGCATCTGCGCCAGGTCCGCCGTAGTTTGTGGCGCACCTTCCATCGCAGCCAGCAGATGCGTGCGTAGTTGTTTCGGAAATTTGAACGACTCCAACGCCAGGCAACGGATACGTGGATACTCGCCGCTGCCGGTGATGCGCACCAGTGCGACATCAATGCCGTCTGCTGAAGTTCCACTCATGATGCCGGCAACAATCATGATTCGCCCCCGCCTGATTTAATTTCACGCTGTAAATCTTCCAGCAGGTTCATGGCCTGCAGCGGCGTCAGAGAATTCAAATCGGTGGATTGCACGCGGTCCACCACGCGTTGCGAGAGTGGCGTGTAGAGCGTCATTTGCATGGATGGCGCAGCCGGCGAAATGGTTTGTTTTTCAACCTGCTCATGCTGGCGCAGCACAGCGCGTGCGCGTTCGATGACTGCAGCAGGAAGACCGGCGAGTCGGGCGACTTCAATGCCGTAACTTTTGCTGGCAGCGCCAGACTCCACTGCATGCAGAAAGACGATGCCGCCGGCCGTCTCGCGTACAGTCACACGCAGGTTGCGCAGATGCTGCAACTGCTCCGCTAGTAACGTGAGCTCGTGGTAATGCGTGGCGAACAACGTGCGCGCGCCGATGTTATTGTGCAGATGTTCCACCGTCGCCCACGCCAGCGAGAGGCCGTCATAGGTTGCTGTGCCGCGGCCCATCTCATCCAGCAGCACCAGCGAATGCTGCGTTGCCGTGTTGAGGATGGTGGCGGTCTCGGTCATCTCCACCATAAACGTGGAGCGGCCACGCGCGACGTTATCGCTGGCGCCGATGCGCGTGTAGATGCGGTCGACCAGGCCCAGCCGCAATCGTTGCGCGGGAACAAAGCATCCTATCTGTGCCATCACGGCAAGCAGCGCGGCCTGTCGCAGGTAGGTGGATTTGCCGCCCATGTTGGGGCCGGTCAGCAACAGGATGGAAGGGCCGGCATCGCCATCAAGATACAAATCATTGGCGATGAATTTTTCAGCGCCCTCATTGCGCATGCGCTGTTCTACCACTGGATGACGCGCGGCAGCAGCTTCCATCACCAGTGAATCCTCAACCTGCGGGCGTGTGTAGTTGCGTTCTGCGGCGATGTGCGCAAAGCAGGCGAGCATGTCCGTCTCGGCCAGGCAGCGAGCGGACTCGCGAATGCGGGCAGCACCGGAGAGCACTGACTGCCGAAGTGCAGCGAAGATGCGCCGTTCAATTTCCAGCGAACGCTCCTGTGCGGTGAGCACTTTCACTTCGTATTCTTTTAGTTCCGGCGTAGTGAAGCGCTCGGCATTGACGAGTGTTTGCTTGCGTTCATAATCGGCGGGAACATTCGCCAGGTTCGACTTGGTGATTTCAATGTAGTAACCGAAGACGGAGTTGAAGCGAACCTTCAGTGAGCCGATGCCGGTGCGTACACGTTCACGCTCTTCAATCGCAGCGATCGATTGGCGGCCGCTGTGGCTGAGCGAACGCAGGTCATCGAGTTCCGCATCCACACCATCGCGAATGCTGCCGCCATCGGCGAGATGCAGCGGCGGTTCATCGGCCAGCGTGTTTAAAACTTCTGTAGCAATGTCAGTGAGCGGGTCAAAATTTTCGCTCAGTTGTTTCCATCGCAGAGCCGTCAATACGCGCATCGCATCCTGCACGGCAGGTAGACGCGAAGCCGCTTTGCCAAGCGCCAGCAAATCGCGCGGTCCGGCGGAGTCGAGCGAGAGCCGCGCCAGCAATCGTTCCAGATCGAAAATATCTGCCAGCGAACGGCGCAGCGTGTCGCGTGAACGCAGATTGCCATGCACTTCCGCCACTGCATCCAACCGTGCATCAATCGCATCGCGGTCTACAAGGGGACGCAGCAGGCTTGCCCGCAACAGTCGTTTGCCCATCGGCGTCTGGCACGCGTCCAGCGTGTAGAGTAGCGTGGTCTGCGCCGACTCGCCGGAGAAGAGTGGGTCAACCAGTTCCAGATTGCGGATGCTGACGGCGTCGAGTTCCAGATGTGAGCTGCGTTCTGAATAACGAATGCTGTCGATGTGGTCGAGCCCGCCCTGCTGCGTCGTCTTCACGTAATGCAGCACCACAGCGGCGGCAATCGCGGCGGCATCATGCCCTGTCAGACCGAAGCCATCGAGTGAGAGCGTTTTGAAATGCTGGTTCACCAGCGGCAGCGCGTAGTCCGGAGATGCGGCCCACGACTCCACGGTAGTTTTTGTGCGAACTCTGTCGAGCGCGGAGGCGATGGCATCCTTGTCCACGCCAGATGCGGACAGCGGCATGGCGTCGGGCAGAAGAATTTCGCTGGGCGCGATGCGCAGCAGTTCATCCAACGCCATTCGCAGGGCATGGTCGCCGGAAAATTCCGAACAGCGAAAATCACCGGTGGAAAGATCCAGCAGCGCGATGCCAACCGGGCCGTTGCTGCTGCTCACCATCGCGGCAAGATAATTATTCGCGCCAGAGTCGAGAGTCGGGTCAATGGCCGTGCCCGGAGTGAGTACGCGGGTGACTTCGCGGCGAACAATTTTCTTGGTGAGCTTGGGGTCTTCCAACTGCTCGCACATCGCAATGCGGTAACCCTTGCGCAGCAGTTTCTGCAGGTAGCCTTCGGCGGCATGCCAGGGCACGCCACACATGGGCACGCCGTTATCTTTGTCACGGCTGGTCAGCGTCAGCTGCAGTTCACGGGAGGCAGTAATGGCGTCCTCAAAGAACAATTCGTAGAAGTCGCCCAGCCGAAAAAACAGCAGCGCATCGGGATGCTGTTCTTTGGCCGCAGTGTACTGCCGCATCAGGGGCGTTTGCGCAGCGGCGGTCGAGTTGGCGGCGGGCTTGGTCATAGCTATCTGCTGCAGCGTCAGATAATTGTAATTCGCGGCGGAGGGCCTGCCGTAATCACCAAGCATGTGTGATTCATGTCACACCGCGCCTGTACGCCCTGCACGGTATACTTTGCAATGTCAGCGCTGGCAGCAGCAGCGCTGGACCATTCGGTTCACAGGGCAGAAAGACCGTCAATTCATGTTCTCTTTTTGGTTGAAAGTAGCAGTCGCGTTTTACGGTATCGCCAGCCTGGCGGTGGTGCCGGCGGTGCTGTATGACCGTCCGCAGTGGCGCCGAATTGCGCTGCCCACGGCTACGCTGGGCGTCTTCTTCCATTTCGTTTCGCTGGTGGAGCGGATGCAGTTTGCCCACCACACCCTGCCGGTGAATCGTCAGGAAGTCGAGTCAGTAATGGGATTGCTGCTGGTGACGGGCTTCCTGCTGGTGGCCGGGCGTTACCGCACGTTGACGCTGGGCATGGTGGTGGTTCCAGCGGCCTTCATCCTCACGCTGCTTTCGGCCTTCGTCCCCGGCGAACAGGTATTTGACTCGCCACTGCTGCGTAGCGGCTGGATCTTCTTCCATATAGTTATGCTGCTGGCGGCCTATGCTGCACTCTTCTTCAGCCTGATGGGCAACGTGCTGTACCTCATTCAGGAGCGCAGCCTGAAGAGTAAAAAAATGGGCGGCC
>CAIZGA010000504.1 GCA_903932385.1 uncultured Acidobacteriota bacterium | reverse complement strand
GGGCTTTTTGTTTGCGAAAAATTATTGCGTTCGATTAAAGTTCCTGGCCGATGAGCCAGTTGTCGATGAGGCGGGTGTTGCCGAGGTAGGCGGCTACGGCGAAGAGCGCGCCGGGGGCGGCTTGCTTTAGCGGCAGCAGCGTATCTGGGTCGACGAGCGTGATGTAGTCGATGCGTGCGGCGGGGGTGAGAGCGAACTCCGTCTGTGCGGCGGCGATGAGAGCGTCGGCGCTGGACTCTCCCATCATGTACAGCATGGCGGCGTTGCCGATGGCGCGATGCAGGACGAGAGCGTCGCGGCGTTCGGCGGGCGAGAGGTAGCGGTTGCGCGAGCTCATGGCGAGGCCGTCGGCTTCGCGGATGATGGGACAGGCGACCAACTCCACATCAAAATTTAAATCGCGGACCATGCGACGCAGCACAGCGACCTGGGCTGCGTCTTTCTGGCCGAAGTAGGCGCGGGTGGGCGCGACGATGTGGAAGAGTTTTGCGACGACGGTGGCGACTCCGGTGAAGTGGCCGGGGCGCGATGCACCGTCGAGCCGAGAGCCGAGCGGGCCGGGCTGAACGAGAAAATTTTCCGGATTGCCGTTGCTGCCCGCGGGATACATTTCATCTGCAGAGGGCGCGAAGAGCGCGGTGACGCCGGCGGACTCGAGCTGACGCGAATCATCGTGAAAGGTGCGTGGATAGCGGGCGTAATCCTCATTGGCCGCGAACTGCAGCGGGTTGACGAAGATGCTGGCGATGGTGATGTCGCATTCGCGGCGGCTGCGGGCGACGAGCGAGAGATGCCCTGCGTGCAACGCGCCCATGGTGGGAACGAAGCCGACGGTGAGTCCGCGGCGGGCGTAGTCGCGCGTGAGACGACGCATCTCCGCGATGCTGGTGACAATCTGCATGGCTGCGATGGATGAACTAGGCATGGCGACGCGGACGGGGGCCGGTGGTTGCGTTTTCGCGAAGAGCGGTGGGCAGGTGATAGCTTTCTTCGTCGCTGGGGAAAGTGCGCGCCTCGACATCATGACGATAAGCGGCAACGGCCTCGCGGAGCGAGTCGCCGAGCGATGCGTAGCGGCGAACAAATTTTGCGGGCGGGGCGAAGGTCATGCCGGCGAGATCGTGCAGCACGAGGACCTGGCCATCGCAGTCTGGACCGGCACCGATGCCGATGGTGGGGATGGTGAGTTCAGCGGTGATGCGTGCGGCGAGTTCGCGCGGCACACCTTCCAGCACGATGGCGAAGGCCCCGGCCTGTTCGAGAGCGAGCGCGTCGGCGAGCAGCGCGTCCATGGCTTGCTGCGTGCGGCCCTGAACTTTGTAGCCGCCCATCTGATGCACGGACTGCGGGGTGAGGCCGATGTGACCGAGCACGGGAATTTCCGCCTGCACCATGCGTTCAACCAGCGGCGCGCGACGGATGCCGCCTTCAATTTTGACGGCTTCGGCACCGGCTTCTTTCAGGAAGCGGATGGCATTGGCGAGGGCTTCAGCTTCAGAGGCGTGGTAGCTGCCGTAGGGCATGTCTGCAACCAGCAGTGCGTGGCGCACGGCACGGCGAACTCCGCGAGTGTAGAGCAGCATTTCATCCACGGTGACGGGGAGAGTGGTTTCATGCCCCTGCATGACCATGGCGAGCGAGTCGCCGACGAGGATGAGGTCGATGCCGCTTTCATCAAGAATGCGCGCGGTGGCGTAGTCATACGCGGTGAGACAGGTGATGGGCTGGCGCAGGGATTTCTTCTCTGCCAGAGTGTGGATGGTGATTTTGCGCGAGGCGTGGGACGATGCGGTACCGCCTGCCGCAGCAGGGGTGAATTGGGTGATGCTCATTGTGGCCTCCAGTGCAGCTCCGTCAACGCGGATGCCGCCTATGCCAATTAAGAGCCTACGCTGGATTGGATGCGGGTGGCAAGTTGGAGGATGCAGCGGGCTATTTACGAGGGTTAATCAAAAGGTTTTTGACGGATTGGACGCAGACCATCTGCATTTCGCCTGCGCGCTTCGGCTCCATCGGGCAAACTTCGTAATCTCCCCACGCATCAACGTCCCAATTGATTTTGTCCTGCAATATTGCGGGTAGAGGAATCTCATCTTCCTGCGCCAACAAGTGATGCGTGCCTACCTGCCAGATACGTGCCATGCAACAACCGTTATAGAGTGACATTCTGCCGCGAAATGTAAAACATGCGCCGACTACATCCGGATCCGTTTTGCAAGGTGACGAAGAATCTTTGATGAGCGTGCCAAAGCGCGGAACTTTTGTGTCGTCCGGCAAGCGAACCGGCTTGCTTATCAGATCCGTTGCATACAAGCCCCAATCATTTACGCAGTCCTTATATGTTTTTGATTGCCACGTAGATGGCCGTACAAGAATTAGTGCTTTGCCATCTAAAGTAAATCCTTGTGGTTCGACGGTGGCATCACAATTGTTCCAACCAAATAGATCCCACGCATTAATCCATGTCCGTTGTTCCGGATGAAACAGCTCAAGGATGGATAGTCGAACGTCTCGATAGTCAGGATGCCGACTGTCATCAATCTGATCTGGTAGCGGAAGTGTGCTAAAGAGAAGAATTGTAGACCCATCAGGGGAGAAATCAGCAATATTGATATCGTACGAATCTGATTTCGAGAAGCTGACTGTTTTTATCGACTTACCTGTAATTCGCAACTCAGCAGTGAAGCTACATACTTTCAATGGATTGCGAGTTGCACTTCCGGCAACCATCAACTGCCGACCGTGCGACGAAATCGTATCGCTGTAGAGATAGCGGGTTCCTGAATGTTCCGGGCAACTCGGTGCGCCCCCATAGACCATCGCTGGCTGCCAATCGGCTTCTTTGTTCTTTGCCTGCTGTGAGAGAACAGCGTTGGATACGAAAAGAAGCATGGCTACAGTAGCAAATCGCAGCGATGCAGTAGCAACGCAATTCACAGGTTTGTACTTCTTCCGCAAAACAAACTCCGCAGCGGCTGAGCATGCCGAATGAAAAACATATATCTGAAATTAAAGATTGTGTCCAGAAATCCAGCGTGAAGATTATTTTTTCGCTACTTCACGGGCGGCGGCGATGAAGTTGCGGATTTTTTCGGGGTCTTTTTTGCCGGGGGTGGACTCGGTGCCGCTGGCCACGTCGACGCCGAAGGGATGCAGCGTGCGGATGGCCTGGGCGACGTTGTCGGCGTTGAGGCCGCCGGCGACGATGATGTGCGGCAGCGCGTGATGCGGGGCGGCGGGCAGTTCTTCCATCTCGCCGGTGGAGGTGATGCGGGTGACGGCATCGTCGCTGCCGGTTTGCGCAAGCGAGGCGAGCAGGAGTTCGACGCGGGCCCAGTCAAAGGTGCGGCCGGTGCCGCCGGCGGCAGAGGCGGGCAGACGCGAATCGAGCAGCACGGCGTTGAAGAGATTGCGTTCGGCGGCGAGGGTGAGCAGGCCGGCGCGGAGGTCATGCTCGGCGTGTGTGGAACCGAGTTCCCAGTGCAGGGTTTGAATCAACTGCATGGAAGAGCCGAAGCGGCGGCGCAGGGTGTAGGCCAGCGGAAGATTGAGTGCGGAGTGCAATTGGATGCCGGTGAGGCCGGCGGTCTCTGCGGCGCGGGAAATTTCATCGGCAGAGGTGGAATCGAAGACGCCGATTTTTTCCAGCGCGGCGCGAAGATGCGGCGTGATGGCGGCGACCTGTGCGGGAGTGACCTGACGCTTGCTGGCGGCGAAGACGAAGCCGACGGCATCTGCACCGGCGTTGGCCGAGAGTTGAGCATCTTCAAGCGAGGTGTGGGCGCAGATTTTGATGAACATGTTGCCCCCTAACTTGCAGCGAGCAGAGCGCGGAGAGCGTCGGCGGGCGAAGGCTGGCGCATCAGCGATTCGCCGATGAGGAAGGCCTGATAGCCGGCGGCGCGGAGGCGCGTGAGGTCGGCGGCGGTGTGGATGCCGCTTTCGGCGACGCGGACGGCGGTAGCGGGAAGATGCTCGACGAGCGAGACGGCGGTGTCGAGAGAAACTTCAAAGGATTTCAGGTTGCGGCTGTTGACACCGTAGGCATCGCAGCCGAGAGCGGCGACGCGGTCGAGTTC
>CAIZGA010000503.1 GCA_903932385.1 uncultured Acidobacteriota bacterium | reverse complement strand
TCACTGAGGACCCGCTGGAAACTTTTGGCGGCGCCGGCGTGGTTCGCATTCCGCAGATGCAAAAGTTGCTGCACTCCATTTGCGAAGAAGGTTTTGAACATCACGTCGCCGCGAATTTTTCCAGCGTTGCCGGGGCCGTGAATGAAGCCGCAGTGAAATATCTGAACTGGCCGATGTACTGGCACAAGGGATAGAACAATGCTGCTTGGAATGGATGTCGGCACCGGCGGCACGCGCGCGATTTTGATTGATCATGATGGTCGCGTTCTTGCCTCGCACTCGGCGGACCACGCGCCGATTTCTTCTCTGCAAACCGGCTGGGCCGAGCAGGAGCCGGAAGACTGGTGGCGTGCGGCGCAGATTGCCATTCGCGGCGCACTCGCTGCAGCGAATCGTCCCGCATCAGAAATTGAAGCCATCGGACTCACCGGCCAGATGCACGGCTGCGTCATGTTGGATGCCGCCGGTGCCGTCCTCCGCCCTGCACTCATCTGGTGCGACCAACGCACGCAACCCGAGTGCGACTGGCTCACGGAAAAAATCGGCGCGGCAAAATTAATTGAACTTACCTGCAACCCTGCGCTACCCAACTTCACGCTGACCAAGCTGCTGTGGGTGCGCACGCATGAGCCGCAGATTTTTTCGCGCATCGCGCACATCATGTGCCCGAAGGATTATGTTCGCTATCGCCTGACCGGAGAGTTTGCCATTGATGTGCAGGAAGCATCCGGCACATTGCTGCTCGACGTAACGCATCGCCGCTGGTCCAGCGAAGTTGCCGATGCGGCAGGTATACCGCTTAGCTGGCTGCCACGTGTTTTTGAAGGCCCGGAATTTTGCGCGAAGATCAGCGAGGCCGGCGCATCGGCCACAGGATTAAAGGCAGGCACACCCGTTGCAGCCGGGGCCGGTGACCAGGGTGCAGGCGCAGTCGGCATGGGAATTATTTCTCCCGGCGCGGTCAGCGCCACCATCGGCACATCCGGCGTGGTCTTCGCATCCACTGATTCGCCCGTGAAAGATGCGAAGGGTCGTCTGCACACTTTTTGTCATTCTGCGCCCGGACGCTGGCACGTGATGGGCGTGACCAATGCCGCCGGCCTCTCGCTGCGCTGGTTCCGTGACACGTTTGCCGCTGGCGAAGATTACGACGCTCTAAGTGCCGAAGCCTCCACAGCTCCCGCAGGTTGCGATGGTCTGCTGTGGGCGCCGTATCTATTCGGCGAACGCACGCCGCATCTGGATCCCGAAGCGCGTGCTGCCTTTGTCGGCATCACAGCTCGGCATACGCGAGCACATTTCATCCGTGCCGTGCTGGAAGGCGTTGCCTTCAGTCTGCGCGATACGTTTGTGCTGCTGAAGGAAATGGGCATCCCGCAGGGACGCATTCGTTTGGGCGGCGGCGGCGCACGCGGCTCGCTGTGGCGGCAGATTCAGGCCGACGTCTACGCGCATGATGTGGAGTTATTGGAAGCGGAAGAAGGCGGAGCATTTGGCGCAGCACTGCTGGCCGGTACCGGCGCGGGAGTTTGGCCCAGCGTGGATGCCGCTTGCGAAGCCACGCTGCGTGTGCGCGAAACAGTTTCTCCCATCGCGAAAGATGTCGCAGCGATTGCCTCAGCCTATGCTGCGTATCGCCGAGTTTATCCGGCATTGCATCAACTGCAAATCAGCTAATCGGCTTCAATGGTCTGGCGTACACGACTGTAGAGCGGCAGGCTGACCGTAAAGACCGAGCCCTGCCCCAACTGGCTGGTGACGGAAATCGTCCCACCATGCGCTTCCACAATTGCTTTTGCAATGGCAAGGCCCATGCCGGTGCCGGAGATGCGATACCGCTGCCCCTGTCCGCGATAAAACTTATCGAAGATGAGCGATTGCTCCATCGGATCAATGCCGGCGCCACGATCGGCAACGCTCAACAGCAAATGTCCGCTATCTTTTTCTGCGCTGAGAATGATTGGCTTACCCGGCTCAGAATATTTCAGCGCATTTTCCAGCAGATGATGCATCACTTTGATGATCATCCGCTTATCCATCGCCACCGTTGGCAAACCATCGGGCACGCGCAGTTGCACAGGATGTTTCTTCGGATCGAAAGTCACATCCTCCAAAACACTCTTCAGCAAATCCGGCACAGACTGAGGATGCATCTCCAGCGGCACCTGACCGGCATCCAGTTGCGCCATCTCCACGGCCTGGCTGATGAGGTTATTCAGCCGCGTGCTTTCCTGTTCAATCACGGCCAGCATTTCATCGCGTTGCTCTTCGCTGAGTGCGATGCCGGAGCGCAGGCTGGTGATGGCCGCTGTGATTCCCGTGAGTGGCGTACGCAGTTCATGCGTCACTGAATCCAGCAGAGCGCTGCGCAGCCGTTCACTTTCACGAGCGGCTTCCGTCTTGCCCAATTGCTCCACCGTACCGGCACGCTCGGCGGCAACGGCCACCAAGCTGCTCAATGCCTCCAGCGTCTCACGCGAAGGCACGCCGCCAGAAATTCCCAGTGCACCCAAAATCCGCGTTCCTATGCGCAACGGAATGTAACAGGCGTTGTCATCCTTCCACTGAATCTCAGTCTGCGTTGCGGCAATCTGCAGTTCTGCATCTCCCAACGATTGCAGCGCTTTTTCTGAGCGATAGATACGGCGGCGCTCGCGAATAAACATGGCCACCGACTCACACTGGAAGACCGACCGTATCATTTCCGGCAGTGTATTGAAGAGTTCCAGAACATTGTCTGTGGTCAGCAACTGCTGGCTGAAGTCGTACAACCGTTCCACCTCGCGGCGGCGGCGAGTGGCTTCACGGGCGCGATTACGCGCATTCTGCGAGAGCCGACTGGCAGTGATGGAGACCGCTAGGAACGCCACCAGCGCGAACCAGTTCTGCTGATCGCTGACCATGAAGCTGTGTATCGGCGGCAGAAAATAATAGTTGTACAGAAACGCCGCAACCACGGAGGTCGTGATGCCGACGCCGTGTCCCCACAACGTTGCCACGAAAAGTACGGAAAGCAGCAGCGTCAGAGCAACAGTTGTCTGGCTTGCCTGCAGTATGTTCGTATAGAAAACTGTGACCAGCGATACAATCAGGATTGATTGGGCGATCTGAAGCAGCTTTCTTCTCTTGAAGTACTTCATGAGCAGATTGTACCCAAATAGACGGTAGACGATGCCACGAACAGACGACCCCATAGAAACATCAAAAAAAACACCCGAAGAATGGCTGGAGAAAACCAGCGAAGAGGCCGCAGGCTCGCTGAAGGTCTTCCTCGGCTACGCGCCGGGTGTTGGCAAAACTTTCAGCATGTTGTCGGAAGCAATCCGCCGCCGTCGTCGCGGTGAAGATGTCGTCATCGGCATTATTGAAACGCATGGCCGCGTCGGCTGCAGCGAACTCGCCACCGGCATTGAAGTGATTCCGCCACGCGAGGTGGAATACAAAGGCACCATCTTTCGCGAGCTGGATGTAGACGCAATCCTGAAGCGCCGCCCCACGGTTGTGCTGGTGGATGAACTGGCGCACACCAACATCGCCGGCAGCAAGCATGACAAGCGGTATGAAGATGTGCTGGAACTGCTGGACGCAAAAATCAGCGTCATCTCCGCCATCAACGTGCAGCACTTGGAAAGCATTTCACCCACAGTGCAAAGCATCACCGGAATCGTTGTCCGCGAGACGGTGCCCGACTGGGTGCTACGCCGTGCCGATGAAGTTGTGCTGGTGGACCTGACCCCGGAAGCGCTGCAGACCCGCATGCGTCGCGGAGATATTTATCCGCAGGAACGCGTGGAGCGCGCACTTGCCAACTTCTTTCGCAAAGGCAATCTGTTGGCGCTGCGCGAACTTGCACTGAAGCAAGTGACCAGCACGGTGGACCGACATCTGGATGCGTATCTGCGGCGCAAACGCATTGGCGACAACTGGGCCGTGCAGGAACGCGTCGCCGTTTGCATTAGCGAAAACGCCACATCACACCAGTTGATGGCACGTGGCGCGCGTCTGGCAGAAGGCGTGGATGCGGACTTGTTTGTGGTGCACGTGGACAACCCCAGCGGTCTGGAAGAGGAAGCGCAGCGTTCACTCGCCGCCAACTTCCGCTTTGCAGAAAATCTGAATGCGACCATTGTCCGTCTGCCCGGTCGCGACGTCGCATCTACAGTCGCCGAATTTGTTCGGCAACAACGAATCACGCAGATTATTTTTGGCCGGCATGCCATCAGCGGACTGCGCAAATATTTTTATTACCGAGCCATCCAGCGCTTTTTGGAGAAGGCGCCGCACGTGGATGTACACATCGTCACTCAGGAGCCTGACTGACATTACCGTGCGAAGCTGCTAGGCTATGTAGCGGCAACAGGAGAAAGAAATGGAAACCAAGACCCCGGCTCGCATTCTTGTGGTGGACGACGAGGACCAAATCACTCGCGTATTGCGGACCTCGCTTGGCGCACAGGGTTATGCGGTGGAGTCTGCCGCCAATGGCGTTCAAGCACTGGAAAAATTCGAGCGTTGGAAGCCAGACCTCATCATCACCGATCTCTCCATGCCGGAGATTGACGGCGTAGAGCTTTGCCGCATCGTTCGCGAAACTTCCAAGCTGCCCATCATCGTGCTTTCCGTGCGCGACCAGGAACGCATCAAGGTGCAGGCGCTGGATGCCGGCGCGGATGATTATGTGACCAAGCCCTTCAGCATTCAGGAGCTGATGGCTCGTGTGCGTGCCGCGCTGCGCCGCCGCGAAGCCACCGAAGCCGAACAGGGTGCCAATGTTATTGAGGCCGGTGACTTCCTGCTGAATCAGGAATTCCACCAGGTGTTTCAGAAGGGCCGCGAACTGCATCTGACGCCAAAAGAATTTGATCTGCTGCGCTACCTGCTGCAGCAT
>CAIZGA010000502.1 GCA_903932385.1 uncultured Acidobacteriota bacterium | reverse complement strand
AGCACTTTGTCCAGCGCATCGGCACCCACGCGTCCGGCAAACCAAGCCAATGCATCGGTCATCACGGCCGGATCCAGTTCTTCGCGGTACCGCTGCATCAGCAAGTGGCTCACTTCATCAATCAGGCCCATCGCAAACAACGCGCCCGCATGGACTGCGCGATCCGGATGCAATCTCGCATTCCGCACCTGGTTCATGGTGTGGGCAAATTCGCGGCTGGCCTTCAGATCGGCAAACACCACATTGCCGGCAAAGGAGAACAGCACTCCCTCGAACCGGTAACGGTCCCGCGCCTGCCGGGAGATGTGAAATTCCATCATGGGTCGAACAATCCCGAATCAACCCGAAGATTGATTCTCCATCCAGGTGAATCTTGGTTCACGTCAAACTCTAACATTCCTGCCGCACCTGTGATTCGCCAACCAAAAAAGCCGCCCCGTTTTCGATACGGTCCATCCTTCATCGCAGTTCTTCGCCCAAACGCATCTACAATAGAGAGATAAATACGCGGGCACCCTGCCGCAGATTGCAAGGCTGAATCCATTGAGCAATTCGCAAACATCCGCATCCGCCACCAACCATCCCGCCGGCTCCAGCCGCTTCGTTCGCGCCTGCCTGCGTCAGCCCGTTGACCGCACCCCCGTCTGGTTTCTTCGCCAGGCCGGCCGCTACATGGCAGAGTACATGGAAGTGCGCAAACACAACTCGCTGATGGATATCTGCAAATCGCCCGCGATTGCCGCTGAAGTTACCATCACCGCCGCAGAAAAACTCGGCGTCGACGCCGCCATCATCTTTGCAGACCTGCTGCTGCCGCTCGAACCCATGGGTCTTGACTTTGTTTTCGCCGCCGGCGAAGGCCCGGTCATCGCGCACCCGCTGCGTTCACCAGAGCAGATCGCCGCTCTCCAGACCGACCGCGTCGGCGAACTCGAATACGTTTCCGCCGCCATCCAGAAAGTCGCCTCGCACTTCGCACCGCCGCGTGCAGATGGCGACCGACTCGGCATCATCGGCTTTTGCGGCGCGCCTTTCACCCTCGCCAGCTACATGATTGAAGGCGGCGGCTCGCGCTACTATCTCGAAACCAAGAAGATGATGTACACGCAGCCCGCCGCATGGCAGATGCTGATGGAGAAACTCGTCGTCGTGCTCACCGGCTACGCCAAGCAGCAGGTCGAAGCCGGCGCCGACGTCATCCAGATTTTTGACAGCTGGGCCGGCGTGCTCAGCATTGCGGACTATCGCGACTTTGTTCTCCCTGCCACCAAGCAACTGGTCGCCGCCGTGCAGGCCATGGGCGTGCCCGTAATTTATTTCGGCGTGGAAACTGCATCGCTGCTGCCCACCATGAAGCAGACCGGTTGCGACGTGCTCGGTCTCGACTGGCGCACACCTCTCGCCGAAGCCTGGCATGGTCTCGACTACGGCGTCGCCGTGCAGGGCAATCTTGACCCGCTCACTCTCTTCGCTAATGAAGATTTGCTCTCCGCGCGCGTCCACAGCATCCTTGCAGAAGCCGACAGCCGCCCCGGACATATCTTCAATCTTGGCCACGGCATCATCCCCGGCACGCCCGTGGAAAATGTTCAGCAAGTTGTGAAGTGGATTCAAGCCAGCGGCAAAAAATAGCCGCCGCATTTTTAACGCACAGCAATCGCGCAATAAAAAGGGGCGTTGGCCCCTGTGGTTCCCACACCATGAAGATTGCCATCCTCGGCGGCGGACTCGCCGGTCTCTCCGCCGCTTACGAACTCGCCCAGCACGCCCGCGCCGGCCTCTCGCTCGACGTCTCGCTTTTTGAAGCCGGCCCGCGCCTCGGCGGCCTGCTTGAAACGCATCGCCAATCCGGCTTCGTCATCGAGTGCGGTGCTGACTCCTGGGTCACAGAAAAACCCTGGGCCCGCGCACTCGCCATCGAACTCGGCCTCGAGCAGGAACTCATCGGCTCCTGCGACACCTGGCGCCGCACATTTCTTCTGCGCAATAAATCTCTCATCGCCATGCCCGACGGCATGCGCATGATGGTCCCCGTCAACTGGTCTCCGCTGCTCGCCTCGCCGCTCTTCAGTACAGAAGCCAAACTCGCCTACCTGCGCGAACCGCGCCGCGCGGAAGAATTAAAATCCGCCTACGCCACCCACACTGCAGATGAATCCGTCAGCGACTTTGTAGCGCGCCACTTCGGCAATGAAATCGCCACCAACATCGCCGCGCCGCTGCTTTCCGGCGTCTTCGGCGGAGACATCCGATCGCTCAGCGCGCAGGCCGTCATGCCCGCCTTCGTCCGCATGGCGCGTGAACAGGGAAGTCTCGTGCTCGCGCTGCAGCAACACGCCCGCGCCGCCAAAGAAAATTCCACCGCCTTCACTTCGCTGCGTAACGGGCTCGGCACTTTGCCTGAACGCATCACCGTTGCTCTGCCGCCGCACTGGCTCCATCTTCACTCGCCCGTCACCGCGCTCCAACACATCTCCGGCCGCTGGCGCGTTCACGTCAACGCCGCCGCGCACGACTTCGACGCCGTCATCATCGCCACGCCCGCACCCATCGCATCGCAACTTCTTTCCGGCGTCGATGCAACTCTCTCTTCACTGCTGCAGATGGATGCCTCTTCCGCCATCATCGTCGCGCTTGCCTTCGCGCCGGCAGATTCCCGCGCATTCCGCATCCCGCGCGGCTTTGGATTCTTAGTCCCGCAACCACTGCACACCGCGCCGGAAAGTAGCCTGATGGCCGCCACCTTTGTCGATCAGAAATTTCCCCACCGCGTTCCTGAAGGCGGCGTCCTGCTGCGAGGATTTTTCGGCGGTGCCACCGCCCTGCAAATGCTCTCGCAATCAGACGACGCCATCATCGCGCTCGCGCACAGTGAACTCTCGCGTATCCTCGGCACTCTGCCCGCGCCGCATATCGCACTCGTTCGCCGCTGGCCGCATTCGCTGCCGCAGTATGCCGTCGGCCATCTCCACCGCGTCGCGCAAATCGAACGGGGCGAGCGGCAGGCCGACCGTGCGGGCGTCGGACCGGGCAAGAAACAGAAGGTCTTCCACCAGTT
>CAIZGA010000501.1 GCA_903932385.1 uncultured Acidobacteriota bacterium | reverse complement strand
CTTTGGTCGCGGGGCCGGTCAGCGTTTCTTCCACGTCTTGCTGACGCGGCAACACGCCACTGACCAGCACTGCCAACCGGCGCGGCGTGGAGAAGCTGCGCGCGGTGTGCGCCGCATCCAGCAATCGCTCGCGGTTCAGCAAATCAAGCACACGCTTTTCCAGTTCCGCCTGCGCGGCGGCAATCATGCGCGCCGGAACTTCTTCCAATCCGATTTCGAAAATAAAGTCTGCCATGGATTCCTTTTATGCTGACTGCTGCGCGGCGTAGGCCTTGGCCACACCCACTGCCAGTGCGCGAATTCTCGCAATCACGCCGACGCGTTCAGTGACGGAAATCGCACCACGCGCATCCAGCAGGTTGAAGAGATGCGAACACTTCAGGCAAAGGTCGAAGGCTGAAAGTATCGGGAAGCGTTTCCGCGTCGTCACATCGGCATCTTCCGGCAACGCCTTGAATGCATCCAGCAGCGCCTGGCATTCGGCTTCATAACTATTCAAGTGCTCCCACAACTTCTTCACATCGGCCATCTCAAAGTTGTAGACCGAGAACTGCAACTCTTCCGCCAGCCGCACTTCGCCGTAGGTCGTTTCGCGTCCAGTGTCCGGCTCACGCGCCCACACAATGTCGTAGATGGAATCCACGTCCTGCAGAAACGCGGCAATGCGTTCCAGGCCATACGTAATTTCACCGGCAATCGGGTCAAGATCAATTCCGCCGCACTGCTGGAAATACGTGAACTGCGTAATCTCCAGTCCGTCCAGCATCACTTGCCAGCCGATGCCCCACGCACCCAGCGTCGGCGACTCCCAGTTGTCTTCCTCAAACTTAATGTCGTGCTCGCGCAGGTTGATGCCAATCGCCGCGAGCGACTGCAGATAAATTTCCTGAATCTCCGCCGGTGGCGGCTTCAGGATCACCTGCAGTTGGGTGTGTTTGAAGAGTCGGTTGGGATTCTCGCCATAGCGGCCGTCGGCGGGGCGACGCGATGGCTGCGCATACGCAACTCGCCACGGACGCGGCCCCAGGACACGCAAAAACGTGTCCGGCGACATGGTGCCGGCTCCGACTTCAACATCATATGGCTGTTGCAGAACGCAGCCCCGCTCGGCCCAGAAACTCTGCAGCCGAAAGAGCAGCTCCTGAAAACTGAGTGCATTGGTTTTTTGAGTAGATGGCATTCGCTATCGATTTTACAGCTTCGCCAGCGTACGCGCAGTGTGCAGGTGCTTCTCCAGATGCCGCTCCAGTGACGCCAGCGCCAGGCGCCGCAGGTCCTCGGCCCGGCTGCGCGGCCACGCCTCAGCAGCCAGTGCGGAGATGGGTGAGCGATACAGCAGCCCCGCCGCCTGCACACTTTCTGTAGAAAGGATGCGGCTGGCCGGTCCGCGGTGCTCCATGCAGAAAAGGCCATCCACACCAGCGCTGTAATGGGCCGGAGTTCCCGCCAATAAACGCCCGCAGGCGGCACATTGCGTCAGGTCCGGCATCCAGCCCATCAGCCTCGTCACCCATAACGTAAAGTAGCTCACCGGCATCCACACTGGGCCAGTCTCCAGCGCGCCCAGCACCGCCAGCGTCAGGCGAAAAACATCATCATGCGGATCGCGTTCCGGCAGCGCCGCCTCCAGCACCTCGGCGACATATTCCAGCGCTGCCACACGCGGATAATTCAGCGGCGAAGAGAGCGGCGACCGAACCAGTTCCATCGCATCCAGACGAACAAAGTCCTGCCGCGCCTTCTCCAGAAAACTTGCCCGCACCTGGGTCATCGGTTCCAGCGTGCCGCCAAAGCGTTTGCGCGACTTCAACGCAGCTCGTGCCACGCCCCGCAGCTTGCCATGCCCGCGGGTAAACAACGAAACCACCAGGTCCGACTCATGAAACGGCCAGGTACGCAGCACAATGGCTTCGGTCTGGATGGGGGCCGGTCCCGAGGTTGATGCCTGCATCGTAGTTGTGGAGCGCTGCTTCATTGCTGCCATTGCTCCATGTCGGAAATATCCGGCTGCATACAAAAACGCGCAAGCCGGTTGGCTTGCACGTTTTCATCTTGCACAGATTTCTTTGTATCCACTGCTGCCAGCACTGCGGGAAAGCGACTTGCTTTCCGCATACAGCGGAATCGTTCGCCGAAACCCCAGGTACAGCGCTCTTGCAGCGGCGTTCTAGCGACCGTAGTGAGCGGCGTTCTTTGTCGCAAACTCAGCCCATTTTTCCGGCAGGTCGTCAGCGGCAAAAATGGCCGATACCGGGCAGACCGGGACGCAAGCGCCGCAGTCGATGCACTCCACCGGATCAATAAACAGCTGGTCGGCGCTGCCGTGGTCACCCTCGTCCTTCTTGGGGTGAATGCAATCCACAGGACATGCATCCACACAGGCTGTGTCCTTGGTGCCGATACAGGGTTCCGCAATCACGTATGCCATAAAGCCAGGTCTCCTTGAAAGTTCAGTTGCGTTGAAAATTTTCTCTGCCGCGAAATTAATTGTAGCAGTTACGTCTTGCCGAAAAACATCTTCAAGAAAAGCCTAGCAGAGTTTGCAAATAACAGCCTCAACTTTTGTTGAAGACTGTGTTGTCCCATGAAATTCCCGGTTCCGTTAGGAGATCCTCTTGGCTCACACTTATCCGATAATCGGCCAAACTGGCTATTTACCGGCCGCCCGCATTGCGGCAAACTCCGCCGGGGTCGGGATGGGCGACAGCCCCTCGCCGGCAAACATGGCCTTGAACAGAGCCACCATTTCCTCCTGAATCAGCCCATTGGTGGCCAGCACTTCGCGGCTGTCCAGCGTAAACCCGCCGCCATCCATATGCGTCACCAGCCCGCCTGCCTCGCGCACCAGCAGCACACCCGCCGCTGTGTCCCACGGATTCAGCTTGAACTCCCAGAACGCGTCAATCCGTCCCGTCGCCACATACGCCAGATCCAACGCTGCCGAGCCGGCACGTCGCACCCCATGCGAACGCAGCGTGAACTGCTGGTAGAAGTGGATATTCGGGCTGGCATGCCGCTTCTGGCTGGGAAAACCCGTAGCCACCAACGATTCCGCCAACCGCTTGTTTTTGGATACATGCATCTTGCGGCCATTCAGCACCGCACCCTTGCCTGCCTCCGCAGTAAACAACTCATCCCGCATCGGGTCATAAATCACCGCAGCCACCATCTCGCCGTCCGCATCGGCCGCCAGACCCGGCGCGCGCCGTTCCAGCCCCATTGAAACGCAGAAGACCGGAAAGCCATGCGCAAAATTCGTTGTGCCGTCGAGCGGATCCACGTACCAGCGATACTCGCGGTCCAACCCAAATCGCGCTCCCTCTTCGCCGAAGATGCCATGCTCGGGAAATGCTTTCTGCAACTGCTCCACGATGTACTTCTCGCTGGCGCGGTCGGCCACCGTCACCAGGTCCACATCGCCCTTGTATTCAGTGGCAACGCCGCTTTCAAAATGTCCGCGCAGCATGGCACCCGCCGCCCGCGCAATTTCCGCCGCCGGTCCGGTTACACTACTCAATTGATGGGTGGAGTCCGTTGCTTCCGTTGCCGCCATGCCAGTGCCCTCTATATCGATTGTATCGGGCATGGCTGCAGTGCGTTATGGATAGTAGCCGCTGCGGTAATGCAGTCTATAGTCCGCATGGCCGGGCGTCGCCATGGTCACGCGCAGACTGCGTAATCCCCGCTCCAGCGGATGCGTATTCGGGTAATAGCCCAGCAGGTACTGCGTTCGCAGATCATTCGACACCTGCTCGAAACTCTTGCGCAGGTCGTGCGAATCATTCACGTAATAATATTTCCCACCGGTGTCCGCAGCCATCTGGATCAGCGCATGTTCGCCGCCGGTATTGCGTCCGGCATCAGCTTCAATCGGCACAATAATTATGCTGTAGACCATCGCCTCGGACCGCAGCGCCTGCTCCACCGCCTGGTCGTAATGCATGCCCTTCACCGTGTCGCCGCCGTCGGTAATCATCACAATCACCTTGCGCCTTACCACCGGTCCCTCACTACCGCCCGCAGATTTCTGCGTCGACGGTATCCGCGTTGGCCGCTGCGCCAGACTTTCTCCCGCCAGATAAATCGCGTTGTACAACGCCGTGGCCGCTCCGCGATGCAAATCATTGAT
>CAIZGA010000500.1 GCA_903932385.1 uncultured Acidobacteriota bacterium | reverse complement strand
CGCTCCACACTCTCAAGCAACGCGGCCTCGGCAGCATCCACATGGCACAACGCGCGGACCACATCCATATCGCGGACCATCACCGCCAGCGGCTTGCCAAAACGGTGCTTGCGCGCCCGCATTCTCGCCACGGCATCATCATTCGTCGCATCCACCACCAGATGAAATCCGCCGATGCCTTTCACCGCAACAGTTTTTCCCGCAACCAGCCTTGCCATCGCTGCCATCACGGGGTCGCCACCAATCCTCACAGGCGTGCCTTCGGAATCCAGCAGACTCAACTGCGGCCCACACTCCCAGCATGCATTCGGCTGCGCATGGAATCGCCGATGGGTTGGGTCATCATATTCCGCCAGGCAGGCCGCACACATTTTGAATTTCGCCATCGAGGTCTGCGGCCGATCATACGGTATGCTCCGCGTGATGGTGAACCGTGGCCCACAATGCGTGCAATTGATAAACGGATATTTATATCGCCGGTCTTGCGCATCAAACATCTCGCGCAGGCATTCCGCGCAGGTCGCGGCATCGGCAGGAATCTGCGTATTCACCTGTCCACTAGCATCGCTCAGCGCAATGCGGAATCCGCTTATGCCGTCGCACTCTATATTTTCAATTTTTATGGATTCAATTTTCGCAAGCGGGGGCTGCTCCAGCGGCAGTCGGTGCAGAAATGCATCCACCGCAGACTCCGCGCCTTCCACTTCCACCACTACGCCCGCGGTTCCGTTTGCCACAACGCCGCAAAGTTGCAACTCAGTTGCCAGACGATACAAGTAGGGCCTGAACCCAACCCCCTGCACCACGCCGGAAACATGCACTCGTCTGCGAACCATGCTGAGATTATCGGCTATCAGCATCGCATTGCGCGAGCCAATCAGGCAGCCTTGGCCGCTTTCATTTTGTTTTTCAGCCACGTCAGCCATGCGTCCAGCCCGCCCGCTTCCGTGCAAGAGCAGCGGATGATTTCTATTTCCGGATGCACACGCCGCGCGTTGGCCTCAGCCAGATCGGCGTCGAACTTCAGGTGCGGCAGCAGGTCCACCTTGGTCAGCAAAAACAGCTGCGACTTGAAAAAGATTCCCGGATACTTCAACGGCTTGTCTTCGCCTTCCGTTACGCTCAACAGAACAACCTTCGCATCTTCGCCCAGGTCATAGCTCGAGGGGCAAACCAGGTTGCCGACATTTTCAATCAGCAGCAGGTCAATCTTCTCCAGGTCCCAATCGCTCATCGCGTTCTCAATCATGTGGCCATCAAGATGGCAGGTACCGCCAGTGCAAATCTGCTTCACCGGGAAACCATATCGCGCCAGCCGACGGGCATCGTTGTCCGTCTGGATATCGCCCGTCAATACGGCCACGCGCGTCTCAGGGTCCAGCGCCGCCAGCGTTGACTCCAGCAACTGCGTCTTTCCCGACCCCGGCGCACTGATAAAGTTCAAGCAAAGAATGCCATGCTTCTTATACGTCTTGCGTAATGCCTCGGCAACCCGCTGGTTCTCACTTAGAACTTTGGCTTTAAGCGGCATGCGTTTCATCGTTCTCCTCCGGTTCCTCTCTGCGTTTCTAATTCGTACGCAGCTTCAACTGCTACTGTTTCAGGCTCATCCAGTTCCAAATACTCCAGGTCCAGTTCATCACCGCCCACTGCCATAGTTACTTCATGGCCGCATGCGGGGCAGACTG
>CAIZGA010000499.1 GCA_903932385.1 uncultured Acidobacteriota bacterium | reverse complement strand
GAACGCCTGCGTCGCGGCGCGACCATCACGCAGCAGCGGCTGCAAACGCCCATTGCCACATATAAGGGCGACGTGCTGGGATACATCCTCAAAAACCGTGGCACCTGGGGATTCTCCATCCTCAAATTCATGACCGATCCTATCTGGTGGTTCTATCTTTTCTGGCTGCCAAAGTATTTCCATGAAAATTACGGGCTCAACCTGCAGCACATCGGCCCGCCACTTATCTTCATCTATTTCTCGTCCAGCTTCGGCAGTATCGCCGGCGGCTGGCTCTCGGGATTCCTGATGAAACGCGGTTGCACTGTAAATGCCGGTCGCAAGATTGCGTTGCTCATCTGCGCCTGCTGCGTGGTTCCGGTAGTGCTGGTACCGTACGTCCACACCCATATGCCGACCACCGTCGTGCCAGCCGTTCTTCTGCTGGCTCTTGCAGCAGCGGCACATCAGGGCTTCTCCGCCAATGTCTTTTCGTCTTCCGCAGATATGTTCCCCTCCACCTCCGTCAGTACTGTTGTAGGCATTGGCGGTGCAGCCGGGGCCGTCGGCGGGGCTATCTTCACCTACATTACCAAGCAGATTTGGGTGGTTCACCCGCTGCTGATTTTCATCATGGCAGGCTCGGCGTACCTTTCATCACTACTGATTTTTCATTTGCTGGTGCCGAACCTTGGGCATCAGAAAGACCAGACGGCATAAACTTCAGGCCTCGACATTGTTAGCAATGCTGAGGCCTGAAACGTGACAAACACAGATGTTGCTTTTCCATCGCTCTCGGGATTTGATACGCTGGAAATTCCCGCAGGTATTACAGCTGAGCTCCACACGAATTTTGGAGTAGCAAACTGGCTAAGCGAACCCAAACCGATCAAGGCTCTCACAGCCAACTCACCGCAAGCGTCATCGAGCATGTTCGCTCCATGATTGAAAGCGGCGAACTGCATCCCGGCGACCGCTTGCCTCCCGAGCGCGAACTCGCGCAGAAACTCAAAATCAGCCGCTCCACCCTGCGAGCCGGCATTGGATTTCTCTCCGCCATGGGCGTGCTCAAATCGCGCCACGGAGCCGGCACATTTATCTCTGAAGGCCCTGCAGCTTTTGACGCCAGCAGCCTCAGCGTTATGGGCGCGCTGCATGGTTTTCAATCCTGGCAGATGTTTGAAGCCCGTATGGCGCTTGAGTGTTCCCTGGCCGCTCTGGCCGCAGAACGCGCTACCGAAGAGCAAATGACAGCGCTGGCTGAGGAAGTTGCAGAGATGTACGCTGCCATCGACGACCCACAACTCTATCTAATCCACGATGTGCGATTCCATCGCACTGTCGCCGCAGCCGCCGGCAATCCTATCCTCGCGGCCCTGATGGAAACCATCACCGCCGCGCTGTATGACAAGCGTCGCGAAACAGCTGAGTTATCTGTAGAGCCGGATCGTCGTCTGGCCGCTGAGATGCACCGCGAAATTTACCGTGCCATTCGCAGTCACGATGCTGAGCAGGCGCGAACAATTATGGGGCAGCATCTGACTCAGGCGCGCGATGCTCAGGCCATCGAGGCTGACAACAAGAAGGCGAAAATTACAGAAATATCCCGCACAAAGAGTGCTGCATCTCGTTCAAAATCAGCATCTCGCAACTAATTTCTAATCTTCTACATGAAATTCTAGCTATTGATTCACGCCGCTGGCCAGGAAGCCGCCATCGACTGCCAGAATCTGTCCGCTGACAAAGGATGCCGCATCCGAAGCAAGATAAATTCCTGCGCCCACTAATTCTTCTGTATTGCCATAACGCCCGCTTGGGCTACGCATCAATAGTTCCTTGCCCCGCGGCGTTCCCATCAGCAAACCTTCATTCAGCGGCGTGATAAAGAACCCCGGCGCAATGGCATTTACGTTCACACCATGACGAGTCCATTCCACGGCCAGCGACTTGGTCAACGCGGCGATAGCGGCCTTGCTGGCGCCATAGGCAGCCACTTCATGCAACGCGACAAAGGTCGTAATCGAGCAGATATTGATAATCCGGCCATACTTCCTTTCCAGCATGTGTTTGCCGAAGATCTGGCAGCCACGCAGTGTGCCGGTCAGGTTGGTTTCGATGATGGAGTTCCATTCATCCTCAGGAAAGTCGAGGGTTGGCGCGCGTTTGATGCGTCCGGCACAGTTCACCAGAATATCCACCTTGCCAAATGCCTTTACGGACCCTTCCAACAGGCTTTCCAGAGAGCCGCGATCGCAAACATCCGAGGTAATACGCGCCGATTTTCTACCTTTGGCTTCAATCTGAGTTGCCGCGGCATCCACCTGGTCGGCGCGCCGCGAACTGGCCACCACATCGGCACCCGCCTCTGCAAATCCCAAAGCCAGCGCCAAGCCGATGCCTGACGTACCGCCGATGACCACGGCGCTCTTGCCTTCCAGTCCCAGTTTTTCGTACGCCACTGTATCGCCCCCTATTCGGCCTATGGTTGTAAATACAACTTGCAGCAGGAGTTAGACGTTATCACTCGACTACGCGTCCATGCTATCACGCAGCGAAGTGGTCAGACCAGTCTTTTGCATCACAACGAATTTCTACTCCTGCGGCAGTTCCTCAGGCAGAGTTTCAATTTCTTGCAGCAGCGGTTTGTGGGTTGCCAAGTGCTTACGGTGGATGAGGAACCAGATGCCTCCAATCGCTGTCAATGAGACCAGAAACCATACGTGAATCACCAGACCAAACAACCCTGCCGGCACTGCCTGAATTCCGTGACGCAGCAGCGCATCCTTGCAGGCAAACTCAAACGGTCCAATACCACCGGGCGAACTTGGCACCAGAAACGAGAGATTGGCTTCTGCCGTTGCCTGCATCGGGCCGAGTGCATCACTTGTCATGCCAATCGCATGAGCCGCTGAGATGTACAGCATCACTTCAAAACCCCAAGCGATGAAGCTGGTCAGGATCAGCATCAATGT
>CAIZGA010000498.1 GCA_903932385.1 uncultured Acidobacteriota bacterium | reverse complement strand
GGACAATGAGATGGTGGACATTGGTTCCTTTGAAGGTGCCGCTCTTTACAACGACTATGTGGCACGATCTGCCAATGCCCCGGCACGCGATCCCGGCGCAGTGATTGCTTATGAATACGAACAGCACTGCGCACCATACCTTACTGAACAGACTGAAGACATTCAGGACAACATTCCAATTCACCATCTGCGTCTGACATTGAAGCTGCCAGCAGGGTTTTCCTATCGGGCAGTGTGGAAGGACCATGCAGATATGACTCCTACCTCACCCAGTCCGAATGTGTTTGAGTGGAACTTCACGGACCAGCCAGCCATCAACCTGCATGACGTACCAATGTCGCCTGGTTATGGCGCCTTGTTGCCTCGTATCACCTTGCATTATTTTTCTCCGGACCAGTCAACTGCCACACGCGGCGACTGGAGAAGTGAAGGCGAGCTGGTCAGCCGATTAAATGCAGACAGAAAAGTCCCAACTCCGGAGATTACGGCGAAAGCACAGGAATTAGCCGCAGGCAAAACTGACTTCTTTGACAAGGCCATGGCGATTGGCCAATATGTGCAGAAATTTCGCTATTACGATATTGAGTTAGGAATTGGCGGCCTGCAACCGCATTTTGCCGGTGACATTTTCAAACACAGTTACGGCGACTGTAAAGACAAGGCAACAGTACTGACTGCAATGTTAGAAGCGGTTGGCATTCATGCAGTAGGCGTGATTGTTGATACTGAGCGTGGAGTGATATCACCTACTGACCCATCAGAGGCGGGCAACCATGAGATAGCCGCCATTGAAATTCCATCAGGATACAACTCGCCCAAGATGCATAGTGTAGTAACGACCAAGACAGGGAAGCGCTATCTGATTTTTGACCCGACATGGACATATATTCCATTTGGCGATATCGAGTACAACCTGCAAGGCAGCTATGCTCTGATTGCTGATGGTGCGGACAGCGATCTGGCGCAGATTCCTGTGCTGAATCCAGAGGAGAGCCGCGAGGAACACACCGGCAGCTTTACAGTAATGGCGGACAATTCATTGAGCGGGAAAGTGGCATCCCATCTGTTTGGTGACGAGTCATCGGATTGGCGAGACATGTTAGTGAATGCTAATGCTGACAAAAAGAAGGAAGCCATCCAGGGCTGGCTGGGTGAGTTCATACCAAATTTCAAAATGATTTCGTATGACAGTACGAATACTGAATCGCTAAATCAAGACATGGATGTACATATAGATTTCACTGCGCCGGGATACGCACGGCAGATGGGGCCTTTGCTATTGGTTCGACCATGCGTAATTGGAGCCATTCGCTACAAGGTGGATATGAAGCCGAGAAAGTATCCCTTGTACATGGAAGACGCTCATGTAGTCACAGATGATTACACGATCACGTTGCCAGATGGCTACAAAGTGGACGACCTGCCGGACCCCGTGAAGGTGGATGCTGGATTTGCCACATACGAAAGCAAGACAGAAGTACAGGGAAATAAGCTACATTTCACGAGAAAGTTTGTAGAGCGCGCCGTGGAACTGCCAGCCGATAAGAATGATGCTCTTCGGAAGTTGATTGAGACCATCAACAACGATGAGCGCAGCGAAGTTGTGCTGAAGAAGGCCAGCTGATTCCGGCTACAACTTGCAGACGCGGACGGCACTATTGGCGTATGGGCAATCCAGGGTTGTCACTGCATTGCGGCTGAGCACAATCCATGTAACGCCAAGCGGCGTTAGGCGATTGCGGCGTTCAGTGTCGCTAATGTTGTTGATGTTTGTGGTGGCAGTCGTCTGCAACTGCCATGCCTCGGCCAGCGATGGAAAGATGGCAGCAGCGCCGCCGTCCTTTGAATAATCGGCAAGTGAGCTGCGTTCTGCGGTGACGCGAAACCCTAAAGCATCTTCACCGGTCGCTGAGATGTAGTGCGGATCCAGTGCGAAGACGGCATCGCGAGGTGTGTTGTTTCGCACCCATAGAAATGCCTGTTCCCAAGCATTGCTCGAGTGTTGCGAACCAGGAAGTTGCAGATGTGGCGAAGCGGGATATAAGGACCGCTGCACAGCAAACAGTCCACAGGAAAGTATTGCGATATAAATTGCCCAACGCCACGGCCGGGCTTGCAACAGCCAATGCCCCAGCACGGCACCCACCATCAAGAACATGAAGCAGTAGATGTACAGAAACTCACGCAGCACCTGAACGCGGGCCAGCAGGTGTGAGTGCGATTCCGGATGCACGAAGAGCAGCGACACCATTGCAACGGAAACTCCAGCAGTGATGGCGGCCAATGCCAGAGACGTTGCAGCGGAATTCCAGCGCCCACGCATCAACCGTGCCAGTACGGCCAGCAGTAGAATCGGCAGTAGGATACCGAGGTCTTCATACCATTGCCACTGGCTAAGATAAAAATAGGTTCGTGTAAGCACGGCGCTGATATACGCCGGCGACTCTGCTACTGTGTGCTGTTGTAGCGTGATGACGCCCCCAGTCACAATTGCCAACAACGGCATCGCAATCAGCCAACGTGGCTGTTTCGACTGAGCAATGGCAAGCGATAGAAGAAATGCGACAAGATAAATTGCCATCAGCGGATGGAACAGAGCTGCACCGAGTACACAGGCCAAAGAGAACACCCAACGGCGGTCCAGCAATGCGCAAGTGGCGAAGAGTGCCAGCGGCGTAATAAACGAGCGTCCGGTGAGGTACGGATCGGCAAGGTAGAGTGCGGTTCCGGCCACTGGAGTGGAAAGCGTAAGGGCAAATGTCGTAACCGCAGCCCACTGCATTGCAGGTGAAGGGAAGATCCGACGCGAGAGCGAGAAGGCTCCACAAACACTGGCCGCCAGCAGCAATAGATACGTTGCAAAGGCGCAGACCTCGAGAGAGAGATGCGTCATCCGAACCATGCCAGCAATGAGGTCAGAAAAGATGGAAAGCTGCATGTGGTGCGTGATGAAAGCGCTGTTGAATGCGTAATTGGCGGGCTGCAGATTGTACTTCACGCCGGCCAGATAGATGCCTGCATCTTCCGCAAATGGATGATATCCGAGTACGGTTGCGGAAAGCAGGGTTAGCAATCCGAGTGCGGTAAGGGATGCGAATCTGCTAGTGCGCGAGACTGGCGCTGTTCTAGTTGCAGCTTTTGGACGCTCGATTGTGGCGGTAGTGGTTGCCATCTACGCGGATTCGCTCTATTGACTAATGTCTGTAAACAATCTGATGTGGGTAGAAATCATTGCGACTTGCCAGGCTTCTGGCTGCTGCTCTATAGCCATTGTAAACAGGTTACAAAATATATTCGACGGCGTGTTTCCAGAGCGCGATGCCTGCCGCGGCTATAAAATTAAAGTCGAATAGATTGCAATCCACGCGTGCCCAGAAACGCAGGAAGCGAACCCATGAGCCAGCATCGAAATATTTGGCGCACCCTGCCGGGCATTGTCATCAGCGGAGTCTGCCTATGGTGGACATTCCGCGGCTTCCACCTCCATGACTTTTCTGATTTACGGGTAGTGGCTCCGATGTGGCTTTTGGGTGTGGTTCTCTTCACCATACTTGGCTATGGTACCCGCTGTTATCGCTGGTATCGGATGCTGCGCAGCGTGGGTGCATCCTTTGCCGCATGCGCGCGCGTGTTGCTGACCTCGCTGGCAGCGAACAATATTCTGCCATTTCGAATCGGCGATGTGATGCGTATTTTTACCTACGCAGAAGACCTGCATACAACGCCCTCCGTGATTATGAGCACGGTGCTGCTCGAAAAGCTGTTGGATGTTTTTACTCTGGCGGTGATGATGGCATTGAGCCTGATGCTCGGTGGCGCAGGAGCTGGTAGTCCACATCTGCGAATGCTGACAGAAGTTTCTGTGGCTGTCTCTACGGTGGGTCTGCTGGTGATGGTTTTCGGCGCGACAACGATAGAGCAGTTGATGAAAAAAGTTGTCGCCAAGGCAAAGAAGCCGCTTCTGCGCAAGATTGAGCATTGGGTCATCCTGGCTCTCGATTGCATTCGACAAATTGGTGTTGTCGGTACATTGATGCTGATCCT
>CAIZGA010000497.1 GCA_903932385.1 uncultured Acidobacteriota bacterium | reverse complement strand
GCAGCAACCAGCGCAGCATACGCTTTGCCGGTCGCGGCTTGGATGACAACAACTTCACTTTCGACGGCATCGACGCCACCAATATTGTTAACCAGGCGCAGCAGCCGTTTGTGCGGCTGGCCATTCCGCTCGATGCGGTCGAGGAGTTCCGCATCGCCGTAATGCTGTTCACTGCAGACAACGGCAGCACGCCGGGCGGCCAGGTGGCCGTCGCTTCCAAATCAGGCTCCAATCAGTTTCATGGCTCCCTGTTTGAATATCTCCGCAACTCCATCTTCGATGCGCGACAGCCGGACGACACGCTGGATCCGCAGAAGCCACCGTTTCGCCTGAACCAATTCGGCGGCGGATTTGGTGGCCCCATATATCGCGACCGCAGTTTTTTCTTCATCAACTATGAAGGCCTGCGCCAAACACTCGGTCAGACGCTGGTCGGTTATGTTCCCAGCAATGCGGTTCGGTCGCAGGCGTCCACCAACCCGTCGCTTGTTGCCATTATCAATGCCTTTCCTATTGGCTCGCTGCCGGTCAGCGGTAATTCTCAAATCTCAGAGTTTGTCGGCTTCGGCCACCAGCTGGACCATGAGAATTCCGCCATGCTGCGATTGGACCAGCACTTTTCTGCGGTGGACTCTGCCTACCTGCGATTCAACTTCGATGCCGCAGTCAGTGCCGTGCCTATTGTGGAAGGCGGAAGTTACATCAACAACACACAGCAGATTGCCTCGCGCCCGGTGAATGGAGAAATTGAATATCTTCACGTCTTCTCCCCGCACATCGTGGATGAATTAAAGTTCGGATTCAATCGCGGCAATGTTTACACCACGAACTTGAGCGGACTCAATACGCCGTACACCATTTCCATCTCCGGCTACACGCCGCTTCTCAATAACGAATTCAAAGCCGGCGTCGGTAATTCCTATTCCTACATAGATAACCTCACGCTTGTGCACGGCGCACACACGCTCAAGCTCGGCGTCGAGACGCGCCGCATCCAGTTGAACCAGGGCAACACCGCCAACGGCACCGTCACATTTTCTTCCATCACGAATTTCCTGAATAACTCGGTCAGTTCCGCCACCTACGCATCTCCGCTCCCGGTCAATGGTCTGCGCAAGACCGAGTTATATTCCTACGCGCAGGACGAGTGGAAACTGCAGCCGAATCTCACCCTGAACCTCGGCGTGCGTTATACCTTCTTCAATATTTTTCATGAAGTCTTCGGCCGCGCCATTCCTTTTGACTTTGCCACCTGCGGGCCGCAGGGCTTTTGCCCCGCCGGTGCCAGCTTTGGCACCACAAATACTCTGGATGTAGATCCGCGTGTCTCCGTCATCTGGAGCCCGGGCGTTTTCCACGGCAATACCATTGTGCGCGCCGGCGGCGGACTGTATCACGGTGATGGCCAGTTGGATGATCAGAACCTGCCTATCAGCAATGAAGTTGCGCAGTATTCGCTGAGCGCTGCCTCCACACCAACGCTGTCTTATCCGGTGACGCCGTTCTTCAACGGGCCCGGTACAGTTTCTGCGCGCGATGACGACCGCAATCGCAAAGACTCCTACGCCAGCCAGTGGGGACTCTCGGTGCAGCAGAACCTTGGCCACAACTTCGTCAACACGCTTTCGTATGTCGGCAGCAAAGGCACGTATCTGCTGACCACTTCCTATGTGAACCTCATCAACCCGCTCACCTCCACGCGGCCATACTCTGGATTTGGGCAGGTGCAGTGGCGTGGCAACATCAACAACAGTTCGTATCAGGGATTGGTTGAAAGCCTGCAACGCAGCTTTACGCACGGCCTGCTGATTTCAGCCAACTACACCTGGTCGCACCAGATTGATCAGGACTCTCCCGGCGGCGGCGATGCAGATTATCCTCAGAACCCTGCCTGCCTTCCCTGCGAACGTGCCTCAGGCGACTATGACGTACGCCATGTGCTGAACACCAATCTTGTTTACGATCTCCCCTTCGGACCGGGGCAGAGATATCTTGCAAATGCCAACACACCGCTGCAGCAATTCGGCGCGGCGATTCTTAGCCGATGGAGCATCTCGCCGATACTCACCGCGCGCACAGGTCTGCCGGTCAACGTCACGGAAGACCGTTCCAGCTCTTCTGTCGCCACAGGATACGCGACCAATCAGCGACCCAACATCAAGCCTGGTGTGCCTCTCACCCCGCCCGGTGGACGCAGCGTGACTTCATGGATTAACCCGGCAGCATTCATGCTGGTCACCGGTACAGGTTACGGCAACGCACCACGCAATATCGCCCGCGGGCCGGGGCTGTGGCAGGCAGATTTTGTCCTCGCGCGGCAAATTCCGCTGCACCAACAATTTCAAATGCAGTTCCGCAGCGAATTTTTTAACATTTTCAATCGCGCGCAGTACGGTCTACCGCTTGCGGATTTTTCCACTACGACCTTCGGCCAAATTATCAGCACGGTGAATACCGGGCCGGTGGGAACCGGGACGCCGCGCCAAGTGCAGCTGGCGCTGCGGCTGGAATTCTGAGGCCTCTCGCCTGTTCAGAAATGATGTTTAGATCTCTACAGGTCAACCGTCTAATGCGTCTGCTACTATCTATCCAACAAAATTTCCGCAACACAAGAACATTCCTATGAAAACTGAAAAGCTCATAACCCGGCTCGATTTTCTGAAGCAGTCAGGTTTATTCGCCGCAGGTTGCACCTTCCTGCCACGCACCGTTCTGGCTGCCGTCACTCAACCCCTGCAAAGCTCTGCCGTGAGTATTAAGAAGCTGGCGGAGTATCAGATTGTGGTGCCCGACCAAACGAGCCCAGTGGAACAACAGGCGGCTGAGAAGCTGCAGCACTATGTGCATGAGCTGACGCAGACAGACCTGCCGCTGCGGAAGGAATCCGAATATAAGAGCGGAGCTGCATTCTTTATCGGGAAGACACGCTACGCGAAATCGCGGAACATTAGTTTAAAAGAATTGGAAGAAGATGGATACACTCTTCACCCAGTCGGGAAAAATTTGATTATCGCCGGCGGCACAGCCAAAGGCGTGCTGGCCGCGGTCTTTGGCCTGATAGAACTTTGGGGCTTC
>CAIZGA010000496.1 GCA_903932385.1 uncultured Acidobacteriota bacterium | reverse complement strand
TGCCGATGACATCGGCGCCCCAGCTGCGGTAGAGGTTCGACTCCGCGCGGGTGGAGAACTGCGGGCCTTCCATGCAGACGTAAGTGCCGCCCTGCTTGCCCACCAGGCCGAGGCTGGCGCAGGCCGAGACGGCGGCTTTGGCAACGGTGGCGCAGACCGGGTCGCCGAAAGCAACGTGGCCGACCACGCCATCCCCAAAAAATGTGGAGATGCGGTGGAAGGTGCGGTCGATGAACTGGTCGGGAACGACGAAGTCGGTGGGCTTGTGCTCTTCTTTGAGCGAGCCGACGGCGGAGACAGAAAGGATGCGCTCAACGCCGAGTTGCTTCATGCCGTGGATGTTGGCGCGGAAGTTCAGTTCCGAAGGCAGGATGCGATGGCCGCGGCCATGGCGCGCGAGGAAGGCAACGCGGCGGCCTTCGAGTTCGCCGAGGATGTAGGCGTCGGACGGCTCGCCGAAGGGAGTGGTGATGGTTTCCTCGTGAATGCCGGTGAGGCCGGGCATGGAATACAGACCACTGCCGCCAATGATGCCAATCTCCGCTTGCTGCAAGCTGCGCTCCTTATGCTGCGTATGGATGGCGTGTTGAGGCACGCCGGTTTGTGAGTAGCTTAAGTCAGTATAAAAGGTTTCAGCCCGCAGGTGCTTTGCGAAGATGCGCCGACAAAACGAAAATACTTAGGCGGCGAAATTGGAAATTAACGCAGCTTTCATCATTGCCGCGCGGCGGAAATGGCCGGCAGGGCGAACTTCATCAGGCCGAGGCCGTTCATCCACTGCGTGAGCGGCGCGGTGAGTTCGTGCGATTGCGTTGCGTCGTCGCTGCGCGTGGCTTTGTTGACGGCAATCTGCGAGGGCGCATCGCTCTGCACGAAGGTGACGCGGTCGGCGAGGTGCTGTGCCAGATCGATTGGAAAACCTTCAGAGATGAAAACGCTGCGGCCTTTTTGAATCAGCAGCACATCGCCTTCGCTGGTGGTGAAGCTGGCCTGGTTGGATTCGGCGGTGGTTTCCGGCGCATCGGGCGCGGCGGGGCGCTGCTGCACGTGGTCATACTTGCGCGGCAGATTGTTGACGTAGACACGCAGGAAGGTGCGCGCGGAGTCAGCATTTTTCCAACGCGAGTAATAGAGGATGGCGAGCGAGGCGGTGGTTTTCTTTTCCTCGGGAGTGGCGGCGCGGCGTTGTGCGGCGTAGTAGATGCCGCCGTCCCACGCAGGTGTGAGCGCATCACTGGCGGCAGCGCCACCGAATAATTCGGTGAGGATGTGTACATCGAGCGCACCCATCACGCCCACATCGTAGGGCGTGTAGTCCTTGTCGATGAGCGGGTGAATGTCGGCGAGATGCAGTGTCGGGACCGGGTCATGCGCAAGGTACGCACCGGGATTCATGATTTCAAAAGTGGAGCTGGGCGGGGCATCCATTACGCCGGGGAAGGCCGCCTGCGCGCCGAGCGCGTGGACCACGGCTGCGGTGAAGGCGAGGCCGTTGCTGTAGGGAAAGATCAGCGTTTCCTGCAGCATCAACGGGGCACGCGCCATGACGGGAGAACCGGTGGTGTCGCCCATGGCGTTCTCGACATTTTCCAAAACTTCCGGCGCGTTGAGGATGCTCTTCCCCGCCGGCTTCAAACCGTAGTCGACAAACACGGCCATCGCCTGGCCTTCCAGCACGGCATCGCGGGTGTCATCCACTTCATCGGTGGCGATGTGTTCGTTGTCTTCCTTCACGTTATGCGCGGTGTTGTTCATGGTCACGCTCTCCCACTTTTTCAGCGGGGCGTGCTGGTCCTGCAACGCGTGGGTGAGTTCATGCGCCAGCACCGGTTTCTGTTCGTCGGGAGGAATCCAGTCGAGCATATTTACAGTGCGCGTCTTCTCGTCGTAGTAGCCGGCAATTTGTTCAGTGAGCAGACTGAGCAGAAAGGGGCGCAGGTTGAAATCTTTATTCAGCAGGCCGAATTTCTTCAGCACCAGTTCAGACTCTTCCAGCTTCTTGGCACCCTTATCGTCGTCAAACTTTTTCATCAGGTAACTGGTGACCATTTCACGCGTGACCAGCTTGCGCTTGACCGAGCGCTGAATGGAATATTTTGTGTCGTCGCTGATGAACTGCATGATGGGGTCGACGCAGCCAAAAAGATCGGCGGCCTGCTGCGTGGTCATGTGGAAGTCTTTGGAGGAATCTTTGCCAGAGTCTTTGTCTGAACTGCCGCCCGGCTGAACGCCGATGCAATCCGGAGAGACGATGCCGGGGCTGAGGTTGCTGCCGCTGTTATTGCTCTGCGCCTGCAGGGGCAACGAGAACAGGACAAACAGCACGGCCAGCGCGCCGCCAGCAAGAACATTTCCAAACTTCCAAATCATTCCATCTCTCCCACACGCGGTTGGCACATCCCCGCTGCACTGCAACGTATAATTAAGAGTGTAGACGCAGCCGCAGCGGTAATGGTCATAACGGCGGCTGAAATCGCAACCTATCCCCTGAAGAAATGCAGACCACCATGCAGACAGCCCCCCTGAATTCCGAACCGGTAGCTGACGCCGCCACGGCGTTGCACGCCCTATTGCACGTTGCCGCGACCTATCCCGTGACCGGGCAGGCGTGGGTGCGTGTGAGCGGCGAAGACCGTGTGCGCTGGTTGAATGGCATGGTGACCAACTCCATCCAGGCGCTGGAAAACGGCAGCGGTTGCTACAACTTTCTGCTGAGTGCGCAGGGACATATTGAAGGCGACGCGAACATCTTCAACACGGGCGATGCCCTGCTGATGGAGACGGCCGTGGGCCAGCGCGAACACATCCTCGGCTGGCTTGACCACTACATCATCATGGATGACGTTACGCTGGAGCCTTTAGACGCAATGGCGGGCTTTGGGCTGGCCGGACCGCAGGCGATAGAGATGCTGATGGCGAGCTTCCCCGGCGTGAGCCTGCCGGCGCCGCTGTGCCTGACGCAGACCGAGTGGGAAGGCGCGGCGGTGAATATTGTTGCGCTGCATGCGCCGCTGGTGCCGCGATTTGAGATTTGGTCCGCACCGGAAACTCTGGCGGCGATTAAGAAAACTTTCCGCATGGCAGCACCCTGCGGCAGCGAGCCGCTGGAATGGCTGCGGCTGCTGGAAGGCACGCCGCTCTACGGCACTGACATCCGCAACAACACTGAGCGCCACGAACTGCCGCAGGAAACAGCAATCCACGGCACGCAGTCGCGAGCGTTGCATTTTGCCAAGGGATGCTACCTGGGCCAGGAGATTGTGGAGCGCATCCGCAGCCGCGGCAATGTACACCGCGCGCTTTCAGGATTCATGCTGCAGGGCGAGGCACCGGCGGCCGGAACGGCTTTGATGGCCGAGGGAAAAGAAGTCGGCGAGATTACCAGTGCGGCGCAGATTCCGCTGGCGGCAGAAACCATCACGCTGGCGATGGGATACATCCGGCGCGAGGCAGTGGAACGCAAACTGCCGCTGAGTTGCAATGGCGTGGCAGTGAACATTGTCGACCTGCCCTACAGAAATTTTTAGTGGATACAGAAAAACATTCGCAACGGAAATGGATGGGACTGAAGCATGGCCGATAAAGAACCGGAACTGATTATCACCGACAGGCGCAAGTTCCGCGCAGATGGCGAACCGACCGGCGTTGTATCCGCACCGGAAGAGAGCAAGCCGGAGCCAGCCGCCGAGGCCGCCAGCAACGTTGTGCAGATGCCGCAGAAGGATGCAGAGTCGACGGAGGAAGCGGAGCCGACGTTTACGCCGCCAACCGAGCAGCAGCTCAACGAAGCGCATACGGCCTACCACACCTCCACACGCGAGTTGGATAGTGTGATTGCCGCTGCCAATCCGGGCGCGCAGACGATGCCGGAAATGAATTTCAACCGGCTGATCCAGTCGGTCTATATGACGGCCATGATGCAGATGGGAGCCGTGGCGCAGGAAGGCCAGCAGCCGCGAGTGGACATTCTGGGCGCGCGGCAGAGCGTGGACATGCTGGGCGTGCTGAGCGAAAAAACCAAGGGCAACCTGACGCCGGAAGAGAGCACACTGCTTTCCACCGCGCTTTTTGATCTGCGTATGGCATTCCTGGAAATCACGCAGGCAATTGCACGCAACGCCTCCCAACAGCCCGGCAAGCCCGGCCCCATCAGCTAACCGCAAAAGCCATGC
>CAIZGA010000495.1 GCA_903932385.1 uncultured Acidobacteriota bacterium | reverse complement strand
TAGCAGCCAAACCGCCCGGCAATTCGACACTGTATAACGCTCGTGTTTTTTTCTCTGCGGACGGCAACCTGCTCTACGCCATGAACCCTGAGCATTTGGTGGTGTGGGAATGGAGGACTGGCAAGAAGAAACTCGACTTTGATGCCATAGCATCACACGCGCACAACCTGAACAGACAGGTTCCGGTGAACTACACAAACAAATCTGTCTCGACCGCTGCGGCAGAGCATTATGCTGATTTACTAACAAGCAGTCTCTCGCGTGACGGAAAGGAGTTGATCACCTGCTCAAAAGACGAGATGCGAATCTTCACATGGGACACCGGTAAGTCGGGTCTTCATCAGCAAACGGAAAGAAGTGCCGAGAGCGACAGCTTTTATTCAGGCTGCGGCTTTATTTCGCAAAGCAAATATTACCTGAGCATGAATGCCGTAAAGACATCTCTGCCTTCCGGCACACTCATCGTAACGTTGCAGACTGGCGAGCAGTTTCACAGTGATGCCGATATCAATGCGGTTCTTCCTATCCCGAAGAGCAACCTATATCTGTACCAGGCCATCAATAGCATGGCTGTGGTTTCAGAGACGGGGGAGACATTCCAGAACCCACTGCCTTCAATCGCCACCCTGCATCCCAGCTTCACACGCGCGAATGGGCAATTACTGTGGCGTTCGGCGCAGGATTTTCCGTTGGCATGGAACCTGGAGACTGGCGAAGCGAACCTCATCATGACCATGCACGCAACCGGCTATGCGCTTTCCACAAGCGCTGACGGCAAACGTGTTGCCTTCGAGGAGGCTGACGCTCATTTTGATGAACAAATTGCAGTTGCCGACATTGTCAGTGGAGAAGTAGTGGCACGCTACCCGGCGGGCCTGATGATTGGCATGTATCAGCCTTCACTGAATGCTGATGGCACGATTTTGGCATATCTGTCAGATTTCAACACGCTTCGCGTCTACAACATCGCCAACAAACAGTCGCTATTCACGATGACACTGTCGTCTGGAGACGGGCAACAACTAGTGACCAGTCTGAGCCCGGACGGACACCAACTGGCAGTGGCGCTACCCAAGGGCGTTACCGTGTACGACTTACCATCGGGTAATAAGTTGGCGGAATTTCAGGGAGCAGGCGCGAATGACATCCGATGGCAGATTCAGGTGCAATTCTCTCCCGACGGTATGTGGCTGGCGATAGCACGGTCGGGCGATGCATTGAAGCTGGTTTCTACGAAGAACTGGAAAGTAGAGAAAGAACTATCACCGACGTTGGATATGCCGATTGCATTTTCTCCGGACAGTAAAAGAGTTGCATACGGGCGCATGTTTCCTCCGGCAGCCACTGCTGATCTGACTCTGCAAATCGCCACCGATGGGGTCACTGTGGACGACATCGCTACCGGCAAACCAATATTCAATGTGCCGTTGGTGGTGTTGAATCAAATGTCGGGGCCTGCGTTTTCTGCAGACGGAAAATTTATAGCAGTGGACAGCGGCACGGGCATGCTGTTGCTGAATGGTGATACCGGCGAGTTGATTGCAACTTTGTATATTTTTGGCGCGGATAAATATTACGACTGGCTTGTTGTTGCACCCAGTGGTTTATTTGACGGATCGCCCGGTGCATGGCGACGCGTGAACTGGCGATTCAATAACGACACGTTCGATGTTGCGCCGGTAGAAAGTTTTTTTCGCGAGTATTATCATCCGGCGCTGCTGGCTGACTTGATTGCAGGCAAGCGGCCCACGACATTGACCGACGTCGCTAACGTGGATCGGCGGCTGCCGGTTGTTTCAATTGAATCAGACAAGAATAACTCTACGGTTGCTGAGAACCATGTGCAGCTGACACTCAAAGTCATCGAATCGGATAAGCCGGCGAGCGGTATCACTGGTAGTTCAGGCGCACGCGATTTGCGTCTCTTCCGCAATGGCGCCCTGGTGAAAGCGTGGCGCGGAACTCTTCCTCTCGATGGAAAAGGCCGCGCTACATTTACTGCCGACGTTCCTATAGTTGCCGGGGAGAACCGGTTTGTTGCCTATGCCTTCAACCGCGACAACGTGAAGAGCCTGGATGCGAATGCAGCCGTAACAGGTGCCGACTCTTTACAGCGTGACGGGACTGCATATGTTGTGGCGATTGGCATTAATCATTATGCAGCACAGGCAACCGGCGCGCTGCATGATCTGGCTTATGCGGAAGCGGATGCCAGCGACTTCAGCGGACAATTTGTCTCGCAACAGAAACGTCTGCATGAATTCGGAGCAGTGAAGACCATTCCCCTGCTTGGCGCAGATGCCACACACGACAATATTGTTCACGCCTTCCACACGCTTGCCGATACGGTGAGACCCGAGGATGGGGTCTTTATCGTCTATGCCGGCCATGGTGTGGCTTCTGGCGGGCACTTTTACCTGTTGCCGCAGGATTTCAAACCTGGTGTTGCGCTGGACTCGCCGCAGTCCAACACGCTTTCTGATAATGACCTAAGCGAGTTACTTGAACCAATTTCTCCATCGCGCAGTTTTCTGGTAATCGACGCCTGCAACTCGGGCGAGGTGTTGGGGGGCGATAATTTTGTAGCCGGACCGATGAACTCAACGGGGTTAGCGCAGCTCGCCTACGAGAAAAACCTCTACATCCTAGCCGCTTCCCAAGGCAATGAATCTGCGATGGAATCACAATCGCTAGCTGGTGGCCACGGCTATCTGACCTATGCATTGGTGGAGGAGGGAATGAAAACGCCGGCTGCGGCAGAAGAGGGCTCGGTGTTGTTGCGTCCCTGGTTTGAATTCGCCAGCCGTCGCGTACCCGACCTGCAATCGGTGATGGAAAAATCTGGAACGTTGGGAGCAGCTTCTAGCACCCAGCCACAGAAATCTTTGCGAGATCTAATCCCAGATGACAGCCCTGTTGCCGTCTCATGGCAACACCCGCGCATCTTTTATCGGCGCGAACCTGAGACTGGGGCATTTATCGTTGCCAAACCTCCAGCAGCGCCAACTCCAAAGCCCAATTAATTTAGGTGAAAATTCAACCTGCACCACTACCTAACATAATGAATACTTTGATACTGCATGACAGGTGACATGCAATTTAATCAGTCTGGGCGAGTTGCTCAATTGGATAGAGCACCTGCCTCTCGCCAAAACTCCATCAGCCGATTTGCCCATTATTCTCTTTGATATAAGACTGCCATTATGCTCGTGCTGAAACTGCTCGTGTCCTTCCCTGCCCGGTTGCTTCTAAGTCGCAAATATCTGATCTTCGACCGTGGCTCCAACTTCAACGATGAAGTTGTGACTACGATCAAGAGCTTCGGCATT
>CAIZGA010000494.1 GCA_903932385.1 uncultured Acidobacteriota bacterium | reverse complement strand
TGCCACTCTCGCCACTCGGTCAGTTGCTCGGCGCGTTGCTGGTGGCCGCCATCTTCGCCAAAGTTGTTTCTACCGCAAACAACTATCTCTTCTCGCCCGCCACAAATCTTGTCAACGATGTTTTCGTTCGCTACATGTCGCCGGGCGCCGGCAATCGTAGCGTCCTGCTGGTCTCACGCATGATGGTTGTCCTGCTCGGCCTATGGGCTCTCTACCAGGCGATGCATACGGAAAAGGTTTTGCAGAAAGCGCTCTACGCATACACCATCTATTCCACGGCAGTTACGCCAGTCGTCCTCGCGGCCTTTTTCTCGCGCCGCGCCACCGCACAGGGAGCCGTCGCTTGCATCGCCGCCGGCACACTGGTCACGCTCACGTGGGATTCAAATTTCATCCAGTCGCATCTGCCCTCCATCCTCGTTGGCCGCGCCGCCATCCTGCCCGCGTTGGTCATCTCCATTACCTTCCTCGTGATTGTCAGTTGCTTCACGCCTCCGCCGCGTGCCGAGCAACTGCAGCCCTTTCACGCGGACTAAAATCTTCCATGCCCATCGCCGCACTCACGCTGGAGATTCACATCGAAGCCGCGCAGTCCCTGAAGGACCGGCGACAGGTGGTGCGTTCGCTGAAAGATAAACTGCGGCAGGGCTTCAATATTTCCGTTGCCGAACTCGACGATGCTATGGTCTGGAACCGCGTCACCATTGGCATCGCCGCCATCTCTTCCTCGCGCGACTATCTCGCTGGCCTGATGCAGCAGGTGGAGCAGGCCGCCACCCGCATCGCCAACGGTCTCGGCGCAGAGATCGCCGAATCCTACAGCGAAGTTTTGGATTAGCCACCGGATACAGCATCCCGCTCGATACTGATATCCTTATCTTTCAAGCTGAAAGCAAGGAACCGTATGCCAGTACAACGAGCAAGAAATCATCACCGCGACCGCATTGCAGAAACTCTGCGCGATGAAATCAGCGCCATGATTGAGGGCGAACTCTCTGACCCTCGCATCGCACTCTGCTACGTCAGCGAAGTGGTACTGGCGCCGGGAGGCAAATCGGCGCGCATCTATATCACCGTCGATGGCGACAATGAGGAAGAAGAAGCACAAACCCTCGAAGCTCTTGTTGCCGCGCGCGGATTCATTCACAGCCAGCTGCTGCAACGCACCGGCAAGCGGCATGTTCCCGATCTAACCTTCCACCTCGACCGCTCAGATAAAATGCAGACTCGCATTGAGGAGCTGCTGGGCCGCGTGAACAAACGCCGCAAATCTGTACCAAGTCAGTGACCGTTATCACGCCTTACGCATTCTCTTCGCTCGCGTGTAACCAGATGTTTTGCATCTTCTGGTAACCTGAGTCAGTCCCGAGTTGCATGGATCATCAGATTTGGAATGTACAAATTCCAGACGTCAACACCATTGGACTCTTCCTCGCGTGAGTGACACCAGGCTGTCGGAATCCGCAATCCCGCCCAACACACCGCCCCTCTGGCGGAGTCACTGGTTTCAGACCTCGCTTGAGGTGGCCACACTCTATTCCCTCACCGCCATCCTTCTTCTTTTTGGATTAGTGCCCTACTTCGGCGGCAGCGCCATCGGTTTGGTCGGTGCTGACGAACCTCGCTATGCGCAAATCGCACGCGAGATGCTGCAGCGCCACGACTACATCACGCCGATGCTCTACGGTCACCCGTGGCTGGAAAAACCCGCGCTCTATTATTGGCGCGCCATGCTCAGCTTCAATGAGTTCGGCGTCTCGGACTGGTCCGCCCGCCTGCCCGCCGCCAGCTTCGCACTCATCCTCATCTCGCTCGTCTATCTGCACATGCGCCGCTTCCGCCGCGGCGGTCATCTCGATGCAGCTCTCATCACTGCCGCCTGCGCAGGATTCGTCGGCTTCGCTCGTGCCGCATCCACAGACATGCAAATGGCAGCGCCCTTCGCCATCGGCATGCTCGGCTGGTATGCGTGGTATG
>CAIZGA010000493.1 GCA_903932385.1 uncultured Acidobacteriota bacterium | reverse complement strand
GCGCCGCAGCCCTCTGGTGGCTTCTCTTGCTACGCCGCCATCGGCCGCGTCGCTGCCGCCTGTTTCACGCCGCCCACGCGCCCCACGCGGAAACGTTCCACCATTTCCTTCAGGCTCACCACCTGCTTGAACAACTGCTCGCACGAGTGTGCCGACTGCTGCGCCCCATCGGCAGATTCCGCCGCCAGTTTGCTAATCTGCCCCATGCTCGCATTCACCTGCTCGGTGGTGGATGATTGCTGCGTCGCCGCGCACGCAATTTGCGCCACCATGTTGCCCACTTTTTCTGATTCCTGAATGATGCGCTGGATGGAGTCGCCCGCCTTGCCCGTCACCTCCACACCCTGCTCCACCGCCGTCATGCCGAAGCGCATCTGCTGTACCGCCTCTGCCGTCATCCTCTGCACATTTTTTATGACGGAGGCAATTTCGTTCGTCGCCGTCGAGGTCCGCTCCGCCAGCCGCCGCACTTCACCCGCCACTACGGCGAATCCGCGACCCTGCTCGCCGGCACGCGCCGCTTCAATCGCCGCGTTCAGCGCCAGCAGGTTCGTCTGCGTCGCAATCTCATCAATCACGCCGACAATCCTGCCAATCTCGTCCGACTTCGCGCCCAGGTGTTCAATGTTCGCCGCCGACTCGCGCACTGACTCTGAAATCCCGCGCATCCGCTCCAACACATCATCCACAATCACTCCGCCATTGCGTGCACTCTCCGCCGCACTGGTCGTCGATATCACAGCGTTGTTCGAGTGTTCCGACACCATCCGCACCGTCGCCGCCATCTCCATCATCGCCGCGGCAATCTGCTGCACCTGGTGCTTCTGGTTCTCCGCGCTGCTGGCGGAGTGTGACGCCGTCAGCGAAATCTCGCGGCTCGATTCAGAAACATTTTCCGCCGTCGCCGCAATCCCCAGAATCATCTCCCGCAAATTGTTTTTCATTTTGTTGATGCTGCGTGCCGTCCGCCCCAGGTCATCGTCGCACTCCACCGCCACATCATCACCTGCCAGGTTGTTCGAGGTGATGCCCTCAATGTTCGTCAGCATCTGCTGCACCGCATGCAATATGGACCGCGAGATGAACACCGCCACCGCCATGCTCACGGCCACACCCAGCAGCGTCAACAGCAGCAACCGCAGCCGAGCATGCGCGTTCTGCGCCACCTGCTGCTGCATCGCGTCCTTGTGCATCTGCGCCAGCACATTCGCCAGCGTGCTGGAGTCCTTCATGATTTCGCCGCGCGTCTCCACCGCGCCCGGCGCATCGTAAAGGCCCGTCGCTGCTTCCAACGCCGCTGCAGTTTTTCCGTCGCTGCCCTGCAGAATCCCCATCACCTGCGTGTTCAACATCGCATCGGCGGCAATGTCCTGCTGCAGCTTGTCGAACTGCGCTTTGGCCTCCGTGCTCACCAATAGCGGCTGCAGCACATCCATCTGCGCCGACACTTCCTCGCTGCCCGGCCCGCTGGAGCTCATACCGGCTACTGCATTATTGTTTGATGCCATCAACAGGCTGCGCATCCCGTTTTCCATCGCCATGGTCGCCGCCTGTACATTGCACACCTGCTGCTCGGCGCGCATCACTGCATTCAACGCCTGCATCTGCGTCTCATTCACCATGGCCGACCGGCAGCCCAACAGGCCCAGCAGCGCCATGATGACCAACAGGCAACCAAACCCAATTCCGATTTCCAGCTTCAGCCCCAACCGTCTCAACTTCATACTTATGCCCATCTGTCCGGTCGGCTCATCGCAGTACCACTCCGCAAATTTTTGTCCGGATATGGCCGTCCACTGTTCCTATCGGGCCGCATCGCCGCCTGCATTAGCCCCGACCCGCACCCGCTCCCGCGTTTTGCCGCAACCACACGCGCGCATTCGGGAATCCCGCCATCATGTTTCGGGAATTCATCTATATAGAGTGATGACTGTCACTAACAAAGCATCTCTCGGCGGGTTACCCTGAACCTTCAGCACGGCTGCCCATTGGCTCGCTCAACGGAAATACGCACCATTCGCGCCCTCTAGGTAATTTGTCCGTGTGAAAAGTATGGTTTGCGCTTTTCGCGCAACACTGGTTTCATAGATGTATTGGAGAAATCTGCGCCGCGATGATGTTTATCAATAGCCCATTTACAAGAGTCGTAATCCTTCTGCTGGGGGCTATTGGATTTGGTCTTGGACCTTTGGCGCTCGCCTGGCTCTGGTCCTGGGCCTATGCACCCAAAAAACCTGGTGCTTCAAAGAACGCAACGTACGAATGCGGCCTGGAATCCAAAGGCGATCCCCGGATACAGTTCCGCGTCGAGTACTACCTCTACGCCATCGTCTTTCTCATCTTCGATGTGGAAACAGTTTTTCTGCTGCCCTTCGCGGCAGCTTTCACGGGCCTCAGCGCAGCCGCCTGCATCGCCATGCTGGTCTTCGTCCTGCTGCTGGTGGAAGGCTTAATCTGGGCTTACGGCAAGGGGATTCTGCGCTGGGTGTAACACCCCGCATCAACATTCGTACTTCAACAGTCAGGCACGTCAAAAACCGCAGGGCTTCAAATCTGCAAGGCATCGAAACTTATGGATCAGGACCTGAAAATCCAGCTCGGCAAACAGGGTGTGTTCACCACCACGCTGGAAGAGGTTTACAACTGGGGCCGTAAAAGTTCCGTCTGGCCGCTGACCTTCGGCCTGGCCTG
>CAIZGA010000492.1 GCA_903932385.1 uncultured Acidobacteriota bacterium | reverse complement strand
GCCGATGAAAAATCCGGTGGAGAAGATGAACACGCCGATGGTCCACAGATAGGGAACCAGCATGGCCAGCTTTGGCGTCGCAACAGGCTTCTTCAGCAGACCGGTAATCATCAGCAAACTGCCGCCGAGAATACCGAGGAAGATGGGTCCGCCGACGGTCAGGTGGAAGTGTGCCGGAACCCATGCCGTATTGTGAATCACATTGTTCATGCTGTAGGAGGCATTCACCACGCCGGTAATGCCGCCGAAGATAAAGATCACCAGGCCGCAGAACAGGTAGGGAAACAGCCACACATCCGCGTTGAAGAATGGCAGCTTCTTCCACCAGCCAAAGAGACCTGTGCCGCCTTTCAGTCGGGCACCGTGCTCCAGAGAGGCTGCCAGCGTAAATGCAGTCAGCATACTGGGGATGACAATCAGCAGTGTCAGTACGCCTTGAATGCCCTTCCACGAAGTGGAGATGCCGGGGTCGGCAAACTGGTGATGCAGTCCCAGCGGGCAGGAGAGCAGGATGAACGACATGAAGGAGAAGCGTCCTGCGAAGTCGCTGAACAGTTTGCCGCCGCCCAGTTTGGGCAGCATCGTGTAATACATCACATAGGTCGGCATCAGCCAGAAATAAACCAGCGGGTGACCGAAGAACCAGAACAGCGTACGGCTCAGCATCACGTTGACGCCGGCCGTCCAGCCCATCGACCAGGGAATCAGCTGCACCAGCACTTCAATCGCAACCGGCAGCGTTGCCATCTGCCATATGATGAAGGCACTGAAGATACCCACCACACCAAGCGGAGTTTTCTGGCCGGGGTTGGCTTTGCGCCACTGCATGTAGACGGGAATCCATGTCCACATAGGAACCCACGAGCCGACAACAAACAGCACGAGGCCAATATAGAAGATGGGATGCGCCATCAATGGCGGATAGAAGGTGTAAAGAACAGTGGCTTTGCCGGCGAAGATCATGGCCGCTGCCAGCACCGCACCCACCACCATCAAGCCGAGTGAAACCCAACCACCTGCAGCAGAGACACGCGACTTCAACTGCTGGCAGACGACAACGTAGCCAAGCGCAACAGCAAACATCGTGGTCAACACCAGGGCATTAATGACGCCGTGTGCGGTCAGTCCCTGATAGTAGTCAATTCCTGCAACGGAATTGGCGCGCACCACTCCCGACTGGTACAGAACCTGCATCACGCCGTGATAGGCGCCGAAGATGAACAGGGCCAGCGGCAGCAGCAATTCAATGAGGACGATTGTCTTAATGCTTTTTTGGAGTTCCATTATTTTTGTAGACCCTCCAGATACGATTCAATCTGCTTCAGTTCGTCATCAGTCACGGGAAGTTCCGGCATTACCGGCGGATAGTCCTTGACCGTGGTGGTGGTGGGATGGCGCACAATCTGCTCAAACAGAGCAACATCCAGCGGGTGCGATGTGCCGTCGCTCAACTGCACCGTGGAGCCCCATGCGCCCTTGAAAGTCGGGCCAACGCTGGCGCTGCCGTCTACCGTGTGGCAGGCCAGGCAGCCCTTGGCTTCCAGCAGCTTCATGCCAGCCGAAGATGGCAGACCTTCCACTTCAGCATCGGTCACGCTGTCGCTGACTTCAATGCGCGCCGTCATATTCTGGTGGCCTTTGCCGCAGAACTCATGGCACACAATGGTGTAGATGCCCGGCTTGGTAAAGTGAACGCGGCCATTGGCAATCGCCCCCGGCACCACCATAAGGTTGATGTTGGTTCCGGCAATTTCCAGGCCGTGGGTTACGTCCTTGGTCACCGCATAAATGTCCAGCGTGGAACCAGTT
>CAIZGA010000491.1 GCA_903932385.1 uncultured Acidobacteriota bacterium | reverse complement strand
GCCGATCATCCAGTCGACGTGAATGAGGGAGCTGTTGGCGCCGAGTTTGGCGAGTTCTTCTTCCTTCATTTTTTCGCCGCCGATGAGGCAGGTGGAGTAGGCCTGACCGAGCGCGATGTGGCTGGCGGCGTTCTCGTCGAAGAGTGTGTTCCAGAAGAGCAGGTTGCTTTCTGCAATGGGCGAGTGATGCGGCACCAGCGCGACTTCTCCCAGACGGGCGGCACCTTCATCGGTGGCGATGAGTTTTTTGAGCGCCAGCTCGCCGGCGGTGGCGGAGGCCTCAACGATGCGGCCATTTTCAAAACGCACGGAGATATTTTCAATCAGCGTGCCCTGGTGCGAGAGCGGCTTGGAGGCGCGAACGCGGCCATGGACGCGGTCTTTGTGCGGCGTGGTGAAACATTCTTCGGTGGGGATGTTGGGCTGGCAGTAGACTCCGTTGCCGGCTGTGGTGCCGCCGCCAGCCCAGAGGTGCTGGTCGGCGAGGCCCACGGTGAGGTCAGTGGCTCCGTCTTCAGAGTGGAAGCGCAGGGCGGAGAAGCGATTGGTGTTGAGGTAGTCGACACGCTCTTTGAGGCGCGCGCCATGTTGCTGCCATGCGGCGATGGGGTCGGGCTGGTCGGAACGCGAGGCGGCGAAGATGGCTTCCCAAAGTTTGTCCAGCGCTTCGGCTTCCGGCAGAGCGGGGAAGACGAGTTTGGCCCAGGCGGGCGTGGCGCAGGCGACGATGGTCCAATTGATCTCGTGCCGCGTGATGATTTCCATGGCGGGCTTGGAGGCTTTGCTGGCGGCGATGTTGGCGCGGGAAACTTTGTCGGGGTCCTGCCCGGCGAGCAGCGCGGGGTTGGCACCGGTGATGCCGAGGCGCGCGGCACCGGAGCTGTAGGCCTTGGCGATGGCTTCCGAGAGCCAGGCGTTGGTGGTGTCGAAGCTGTCATCGGGGGCGAATTTGTAGCGCGCGAGGGCGATTTCATCATCGCCAAAGAAGGTGGTGACGAGGTTGGCGCCGGCCTTGTAGGCGTGTTCGGTGATGCGGCGGACGAGCGGGAGGGCTTCAACGGGTGCGGTAATCAGGAGTTCCTGACCGGCGCGAAGGTTGAGGCCGACACGGACGGCGACCAGAGCGAGGGCATCGAGTTTTTCTGCGAAGGTGCGGGTGGAGGTTTGCGACGTCATATTTTCTAGCGTACAGCGAATTTGGGGTTGGTGTCGCCGCGGTGTGGGTGGTGGCAATATTTGAATATATGTTTCACTGAGCCGTAAAGGTGGCGGGTCAATAATTAGCTGTGCGGATGATTTATTGACGGTATCTAATACGGTATGACCAAGCCAAATCACTGGATTGTGAAGGCATCGCTATTGCTGCTGACATATTGTCTGGCTTGCTCGCGAAGTGCGCAGCAACAAGCCCCGGTAACAACCGTCAAAGATGATGATCTGTATTTTTATACCGTTCCTCCAAAACAACTCTTCTGGTTGGGCGAGAGTGTAGTCATTGAGCTTCAGCTTTATAGTCGTTCAGAACAACCGATTCTGGTGGGTCAACTGCAAGACGATGAGCTTGTCCGATTCAAAGTAACTGGTCCTGACGGCAATGAAATACCGTGGCAGGGCAAGGCGCGAAGCAGCACCAAGCGATATGCCCCAAAAGATTTCATTGAGTTGAAGCAGTGGAAGCAAATCACTACGGACAGAACGATTTCGCTGAAAGATGGAGAAGGTTTTGTATTCAACAAACCTGGCGAGTACACGCTTACCGCCGAATACTCCATGGGGCCACCGGAAAAGCTCGCGCCATTTGCGGGAAGCGCAAAGATTCTTACGCGCCCACTGCATTCATCGAAGCTGTCGTTTTGCATTGATGCGTGCATACAAACGCCACTTGAGGTGCGCAATAATGCACCAGTCGCGGCGCTGGATGCAGTGAATGCGTTTTATACCAAGATCACCAAATCCCAACAGTTCGGGATACCTTATGGGCGCGATAGAAAAGCCATCCAGCCACTTTTGAGCAAACGACTTGCTCTGGTGATTGATGCGCTTGGTGCTTGTAATGATGATTATTTCCGGCGATTCAGCAGAATACTTCGCGAGAACACCAGCAAACCCGCAATACCCTGGGGGGAGGCGGGTTTGTTCACTGGGCCAGAGGATGCGTCCACTCCGACTTCGTTTCGGATTCTGGGTAGCAGGGTTGTTGGGGAAAATCGCGTCGACGTTCTGATGGCGTTCAAAGAGGACTGGGGTGAATCCGAGGGGGATGTGACCGCGATTCTGGAGAATAACCGGTGGGTTATTGATGATTATGTTGCGATGTACGAGAACGATGAATTGCAACGATTATCTGACGGGTATCCGGAGTGCAAGGATGGCAAGTGGGTGAGTACGACTTACTGAGATGCAACTTGCGCCACTGGGCTGGCGGAGTGTGGGGCAGGGACTATAGTTGATGGTGGAATGGTCGATGTGAAATCATTTCCATCTGCAAAGATGCGGGAAAACCTTGGATTTAATTCGGCACGGTAAAAGCGGGGCAGAGAGATGGCAAAGGCGAAGTTGAAATTTCTGGAAGACTTGTGGGACGCGAAGACGGCGGCCAAACTGGACGAGCCGGAGCTGCTGCGCTATCGGTCGAACCTGCTGGGCATGGACCTGCGGCTGACGAATTTTGCGGGCGGGAACACCAGCTCGAAAGTGATGGAACGCGACCCGCTGACGGGCAAGGACGTGAAGGTGCTGTGGGTGAAGGGGTCGGGCGGCGACCTGGGCAGCAT
>CAIZGA010000490.1 GCA_903932385.1 uncultured Acidobacteriota bacterium | reverse complement strand
TCTGCTCGAAATGCGCCGGCTTGTATGGATACAAATGCCGGAGATCCAAGTGCGTGATAGTCGGCGTTCAATTTCCCCTGGAAAAGTTGCCGCACAAAAATTGGCCCGTCGTGAATTGCAACCACATCGCTGATAAGCGACTGGCCAAAGCGCGCCGCAAGTCGCGGAGCATAGTCGCGCACCTGATAGCTGTGCGGCAGCACCACGAATGCCGGTTGTGTTGCGCGAATCAGTTGCTCCAACGCCAGCGTGAAAGCATCGGCCGTGTATTTCTTCAGCAGCGGATGTTCGACAAAATGAACACGCGCAATATTTATCTCGGCGAGCTGCGTGTTGTGCGAAGCCAAACCATCGCCAAGCAACACAGCATGCAGCGGGAGTTGCACTAACTCCGCGAGCCGTTTTCCTGCAGCCAGAGTTTCCAGCGAAAGCTGCGTCAGTGCGCCGTCGCGCTCTTCAAGGATGACGAGAGCGACGCTCATATCGCATGCACCTCGTTCTTCAAAATTTCGGCAAGCTTCGTAGCTGCTTCTACCGCCGTGCCGGAAATCATCTGCGTGCGCTTCAATTTTTCTGGTGGGTGCAGTCGCTCCAGAGATACGGCTGCACTGGTATTGAGTGGCGCAGCTTCCATCACCTTCAACTCTTTCGTCTTCGCTTTCTTGATGCCCATCAGCGTAGCGTAACGTAATTTGTTGATGCCGGATTGAATTGTCAGCAGTGCAGGCAGTGGCATTTCAATGTGTTGAAACCAGCCATCTTCCAATTCACGTTTCACGCGCAGGCCGGCATCGGTCACTTCCACTTGCATCACAATGGTTGCCGATGGAATACCAAGAAGTTCAGCCAGCACCACGCCGGTCTGTCCCGCGCCGAGATCATCCGACTGCAGGCCCGTCAAAATCAGGTCGGGAGATTCCGTGCGCACTGCTGCGGCCAGTTGTGATGCGATGCCAAGGGAATCCAGCACAGCAATATTTTCTTCGAGCACATGGATGGCGCGGTCCGCTCCCTTTGCCAGCGCATCGCGCAGTGCAGCCGCGGCGCGCTCGGGGCCCAGCGTCAGTGCAATCACTTCGCCGCCATGCATTTCTTTTAACTGCAGCGCTTCTTCCAGCGCATACGCATCCGGCTCGTTGATGGTGTAGCCGACGGCGGAATCTTCAATCCAGCGACCATCAGCGGCAATGCGCAACGGCGCATCGCGTTCCGGAACCTGTTTGATGGCGACAATAATTTTCATGGGCCCTCAAAAGCAACTTAGCAGAATTGCAGCGCTATTGCTTTTGCGCGGGCAACGCGGCGGCGGCAATCTGGGCAATGTCCACCAGCTGCGGCGGAGCAGGAGAGATGGCGCTGAGAGCGTCGCGAAACATGGTGTTGCAAAACGGGCAAGCTGCTGCAATCGTAGTTGCGCCCGTTGCAATTAATTCTTTGGCGCGCACATGGCTCACGCGCTCGCCGGTTTCTTCGCCTAGAAATGCATGGCCGCCGCCGGCGCCGCAGCAGAAGCTGCGTTCATGGCTGCGCGGCGCTTCCACCAGATTCGCATTGCGCCGAATAGTTTCACGCGGTTCTTCGTAAATATTCTGGTAGCGCCCCAGATAGCAGGGATCATGAAAGACAGTGCGTTCCTGCGATTGCGTTGAAGGCAGCGCATCAGCGTGTCGCGCCATGAATTCCGAGTGATGTTCAATCTCCGGCACAACTCCGTACTCGCGCCAGTCTTCGGCAATGGTGCGTACGCAGTGCGGGCAGATGGAAACAATTTTCTTCACCTGCGCCTGTTGCATCGCGGCCATGTTCTGTGTGGCTAAAGTTTCAAAAACTAAATCATTGCCCAAGCGTCGCACAGGGTCGCCGGTGCAGCGTTCTTTCTGCATCACGCCGAAGCTGGTGTTCAGGTACTGCATCACACGCGCAAACGCACTGATGATTTCGCGACCGCGCGGATCATACGCGCCCATGCATCCGAGCCATAGGCAATATTCTTGGCTGCCGTCGAAGATGGGTAGTGACTCGCGCACGATGAAGGCGTCGCGGTCCGCCGCAGGCAAACCCAACGCGTTGCCGCCGCGCTCAAGCGCAAGAAACAATCGGCTGCCGTGTTCGTCCTGCCACTCGCCTGTGTTCACCGCGCCGCGCCGCATGCCGATAATCAGCGGCAAATGTTCCACGCCAACCGGGCATTGATACTCACACGCGCCGCAG
>CAIZGA010000489.1 GCA_903932385.1 uncultured Acidobacteriota bacterium | reverse complement strand
CGCCGGCGAGTGCGAGTATCAGTATCACGGCGCCAATCGTCTGGGCGCGAACTCACTGCTCAGCTGCATTTACGGCGGCTTCATCACCGGCCCCAATGCCATTGCTTATGCAAAGTCATTGGACGCAGCCACCGGCGACGGCGGTCACGCTGCCGAGAAGAAGCGTCAGGACGAGCTGAACAACGAGTTGATGCACTCCAAAGGCACCGAGAACCCGTTCCGCATCTGGCGCGAACTGGGAGACACGATGACCCGCCACGCCACCATCATCCGCTACAACAAGGGACTGAAGGAGGCCGACCAGAAGATTGTGGAGCTGCTGGACCGCTACAAGAACGTGAACCTGAGCGACAAGAGCCAGTGGGCCAATACCAGCTTCGCCTTCACGCGTCAGCTCTTCAACATGCTGCAGCTGGGCCGTGTTGTGGTGCAGGGTGCGGAGAAGCGTGACGAGTCCCGCGGTGCGCATTACAAGCCGGACTTCCCGGAACGCAACGACAAAAAGTTCCTGAAGACCACCAAGGCGAAGTTCACCGGCAAGGGCCCGAAGATTGAGTACGAAGCCGTGGATACGCAGTGGATCAAGCCGCGTCCGCGCCGTTACGACGCAACCACCTAACGCACTCACGATGGCATAGCAACCGTTTCTGCAACAACAATGGTTCTGGAACTACAAGGGGCAATGAAGATGTCAGAACGCACCATCAAAGTTGAGATTAAGCGCCAGGCCTCGCCGGACTCCCCGGCCAGCATTGAGAAGTTTGAGGTCCCCTATCGCGCCAACATGAACATCACCTCACTGCTGGGTGAGATTGCGTTGAATCCCGTCAACGCCTTCGGTTCGCCGACCACGCCCATCTCCTACGACTCAAATTGTCTGGAGGAGATTTGCGGTTCCTGTGCGATGCTCATCAACGGCAAGGCACGCATGGCCTGCTCCGCGCTGGTGGACCGCATTCTGGAAGGCGATCTGAGCAAGCCGATTACGCTTGCGCCGCTCTCCAAGTTCCCCGTGGTGCGTGACCTGCAGGTGGACCGCAGCGTTCTCTTTGAGAACCTGAAGGCCGTGCAGGCATGGGTACCGATTGACGGCACCTACGATCTCGGCAGCGGCCCGCGCCAGTTCCCGCAGTTGCAGGAAGAACGCTACCCACTCTCCAATTGCATCAGCTGTTGCTGCTGCATGGAAGTCTGCCCACAGTTCAATGAGTCCACCAACTTTGTTGGCGCAGCCACCATCGCCCAGGCGTACCTCTTCAATGAGGACCCCAGCGGCAAGGTGCTGAAGGAAGAGCGTCTGCGTGCGTTGGCTGGCGACGGCGGTGTGCAGGAATGCGGCTTCGCACAGAACTGCATTCAGGCCTGCCCCAAACAGCTGCCACTCACCAAGGCCATCAGCGACGTCAGCCGCGATGTGGTGATACAGCAGGTGAAAGACTTCTTCACCAAGTAAGTTAACGACAGACAGAAAAATGCCCGGCTTCTGCCGGGCATTTTCTTTTTCTACTTACTGAATCACAACGCGCACAGTGAACTCTGTATCGCTCGCACTGGGCTTCTCCCATGCCCGCACGTAGTGCAATCGTAAAGTTCCAGCACCTTTTTTCACTGTGGCAAAATGAAATATCTGCTGGCCCGGCGATCCCACCATTCCATTGTTTGGAGGCGCCACGCGCGACTGCCCGGTCAACTTCAGCACAGCGGTGGATTTATCTTCCACACCCCATTCATAACCGGTCGAAGGGTTCGACTTCAACTGCACCACCAGCTCATCGCCTGTGTCCAGCGTGATGGACTTGCCTTTATCGGCATCGCTGATAGTCGTAGTTGCCGCTGCCGCTGATTGCGTGAATACGAACATCACAACCAGCAGCGCGAAGCATAGTTGAAGCAAAGTACATTTGCGCAGATTCATATCGTTCCTCCCGCGCGTTTCAATCTTAGTCAATCTGAATGACGTCCAAATCTTTGGCCGCTTGAGCTTTCGCAGCTTCGGCCACCTGACGCGCCACATCGTAAAACGCCTTCGCCTTGATGGAGTCCGGCCCGGCCAGTGCAATCGGCATACCGGTATCGCCGCCGCTGCGCACTTCAGGATTCAATTCCACCGAACCGAGAAACGGCAAGCCATATTGTTTCGCCGTCCGCTCCGCGCCGCCCTTGGAGAAAATATCAATCTCCTTGTGGCAATGCGGGCAGGTGAAGTGGCTCATGTTTTCCACGATGCCCATCACCGGCACATTCACCTGGTGGAACATCTCCAGCGCCTTGCGTGCATCCTGCAGCGATACATCGCTCGGCGTAGAGACAACCACCGCGCCTGTGAGTGGCGCAGACTGCACCAGCGAAATCACCACGTCGCCTGTACCCGGCGGCAGGTCGACGATGAGAAAATCCAACTCGCCCCACGCCACCTGTTGCAAAAACTGGCGAATGATTTGATGCAACATCGGTCCGCGCATCACCAGTGGTTTATCGCCGGGAGAAATCAATCCGACGGAAATAAACTTCACGCCGTGCGCCGTGATCGGCTCCATGATGTTGCCATCCAGTACGGCCGGCGGACGCGATACACCCAGCATCAGCGGCACGTTGGGGCCGTAGATGTCGGCATCAATCAGACCAACTTTGTAACCCAGCTTAGCCAGCGCTACGGAAAGATTCACTGCAACGGTCGTCTTTCCTACTCCACCCTTGCCCGAACCGACGGCGACTACGTGCGCGATGCCCGGCAGCGGCTGCGGCGGCGGTGGTGCTTGCGGTGCTTGTCCTGCATGACCCATTTGATTGCTCCTTAAT
>CAIZGA010000488.1 GCA_903932385.1 uncultured Acidobacteriota bacterium | reverse complement strand
TACGATCACTCGACAGGCATGACACCGCAGATCTTGAGGAGTTCTAAATGAACCTTGAAAAAGCACTAGCAACCGCAGGTTGGATGAGTCCAGATCAACTTGAGTACATCGCCCATCGTGCCAGTAACTCTCTCTCCTACGCCGAGATTGGATGCTGGCGAGGTCGCAGCGCCCGCGCCATTGCCGACAATCTTCCAGACGGAGGAGTTCTGTTCGCTGTCGATACATGGGCCGATCACGCTCACGGAATCCCCGACTACTGGACAGCTACCGATCCTGCTGATCTATGGAGTCATCCAGACTGGCTTTATCGTCTTTTTCTGACCAACCTTGACGAGCATCTCGGTCGAAAGGTGTTTGCCTTACGCACAGACTCGGTATCTGGGGCAAGAGATTTAGTTGGTATCAAGACTTTTGACACAATCTTTATCGACGCCGGTCACACCTACGAGGAAGTGAAGGCGGATATTCTTGCGTGGATGCCATTACTGAAGGAGGGTGGGGTAATGGCTGGGCATGACTATGATCCCGGATGGCCGGGGGTGGTTCAAGCCGTACAAGAGTTGGTGCCGAATCATCGTGTCGTAGCTGGCGCGATCTGGACTACGGAGCCAGAATGAACGTAACAATCATAACGCCAACCATCCAACGGCAGAGTTTGCTGGATACCTGCCGTTCGGTGGATACACAACGGTTCTCCGACTGGCGGCATATTGTGGTTGTTGACCGTCTTGAGCAGGACGATGCGCTGCTGGCGAAGATCGTTCATCCACAGAGGGTGATTTTCTTTTGCTCTCAGGAGCACCGCAACGGCGGGAATACGTGCCGAAGTCAAGTCTTCGATTCAGCGACCGGCGACTATGTGTACTACCTCGACGACGACAACACACTCTGCGATGATATGGTTCTCGAAGACATGAAGACGGAACTGGAGGCCGCAGGAAATCCTGATTGGGCATTGTTTCCTATCAACTATCTAGGCAATTATTTCTTTCATGATCCCCCCGCTCTGTCTTTTGTTGACACAGCCAACGTCATCGTAAAGAGAGAGTTTGCACGCTGGCCAGATATTGAGATTCACGAATCAGACTGGGTGTACATCCAAAACCTGCTTGCGACCAGACCGTACAAAGCATTTCCTGATTTTCGTCCTATCGTCAACTACAGAAAGATGGGTAGTGGGCCGGGAGGAAGGGACGGATCGCAATGAGCCTGTACATCTGTGCGATCTTCAAGAATGAAACTCCATACCTTCGTGAATTCATAGAACTTCACCGCATAGTCGGGGTAGAGAAGTTCATCCTGTATCAGAACAACTCTTCGGATGATTATCATTCTGTTCTTGATCCATACGTCGCGCAAGGAATCGTAGAACTGATCGAGTGGAATATACCAGTTCCTAGCCAATCCCCCGCCTATGCTGATTGCATTAACAGATACAGAGGACAGCAGGTTTGGATAGCATTTCTTGACTTAGATGAGTTCCTGTGGAGTCCTAAGTACGATACTGTAGAAGAAGCGTTAAACACTCTTCCGCGCTCTGCTGTAGGAGTTAATTGGTGCATGTTCGGCTACAGCGGGCATGAGCACTATTCTCCTGAGCCGGTGATCGAAAGGTTTACCAAACGACCATTTTTGCAAGACCCTGCATCTGATCCCGTCAATACCCACATAAAAAGCATTGTGTGGATGGATCAGGGTGTTGGCACTGCGGGAAATACTCACTTTTTCCAAACCACAAACGGCATGTGCAATGAGAACGGCGTATCTTTCGACGGACCATTTTCACCACACTCATCCTTTATCCTGCGCATCAACCATTACTTCACAAAATCAAGAGATGAGTGGAGAATCAGGGCTGCAAGAGGGCGAGCAGATGGGATACCAAGAGAGTACGACACGATTTACATCGAAGATGCTTCCTTAGCTGTCGAGGACCATGAGATACAGCGGTATTTGCCAGAGTTAAAAAGGAGATTGAAGTGCCTAGAGTGAGCGCGATTTGCGGAGCATTTAATCGTCCCGGTCGTTTACGGACATTCCTAGCTTGTCTGGTGGATCAAACCTGCGATTCATGGGAATGTGTTGTGACCGACAATAGCACAGACCCCGAAGCGTGCAGATTACAGGAGGAATTGTGCAAGATAGATTCTCGCATTCGCTACGAACACACAGGCGAACGAGCATGGGATGAAGGACTTGGTATTCGTTCCCTATACACGGCAGCGGAGATAGGTATTTCTATGACCACTGGAGAATATCTATGGCTACCCAATGATGACGATTACTTCGCGCCTTGGTTTCTCGAAAGACTGCTTGCTAAAGCAGACCAAGATCAACTAGATTTCGTTTATAGTGACATCGTTATTGGCCGTCATGACATTGCACACTATCCGCTAAACTGCGTTCCGGTCGGATGTTCGATTGACAAGTGCTGCTTTATTTTCAAGCGTGAATGGATGCCTTCGGAGTGGCCACAAAAGCGAGTTTCCTACGGTGTAGCTGACGGCGACCTTGTGAATCATCTGGTATCTAAAGGAATCAGGCAC
>CAIZGA010000487.1 GCA_903932385.1 uncultured Acidobacteriota bacterium | reverse complement strand
CAACGTCAGTGGAGGTGAGGCCGTAGTGGAGCCAGCGCGATTCTGGGCCAATTTTTTCGGCCATGGCGGTGGTGACGGCGATGACGTCGTGGCGGACTTCGGATTCAATTTCTAAAATGCGGGCGACGTCTTCCGGTCCGTTGATGGTGGCGCGGGTGCGGATGGCGCGGGCGGCTTCAGGGGGAACGATGCCTGCGTCTGCGAGGACTTCAGAGGCGGTGGCTTCAACCTGGAGCCAGCAGCGGAACTTGTTTTCGTCGGACCAGATGCGGCCCATCTCCGTGCGTGTGTAGCGAGCGATCAAGAGAGTCTCCCGGAATATATTGTCCACTACCAGTGTAAATGGGATGAAGGGGTGGAGGAGGCGGTGGGTATATCCTTAAGGAAGAACGCTCATGGACGCAACTTTTTCTGCGAGGGCCCACATTGTCAGAGCCAGAAATATCTATTGAAAAAAAACATCTGAATCAAACCCAAAAATTGAGTGAACGTGTGAACGCGCTGTGGATGCGAGTGGCGCCAACGGAGCGGCAGCGGTTGTTTGTGCTGACGCTAATCAGCGGCGCGCTGTGCGGACTGGCGGCGGTGGCATTTCATCTGGGGATGGACAAGGCAAGCACGCTGCTGATTGACCGCGCGATGGCCGCGCCGCAGAACAGCTGGATGTGGTGGACGATACTGACGCCGACGATTGGCGGTGTGGTGGTGGGACTGGGGCTGCGGTACTGGGTGCCAGGTGCGGTGGGCAGCGGCATCCCGCAGGTGAAGACGGCGTATGCGTTGAATGCCGGGCGCGTACCGTTCCGCGATGCGTTTGGAAAATTTGTGCTGGGAATTATCCAGGTGGGCAGCGGCGCGTCGCTAGGACGTGAAGGCCCGACGGTGCAGGTGTGCGCGGGTGTATCGAACCTACTGGCGAGGGCGGCGAAGTTATCGCGACAGAGCCAGCGCAGGATGGCATCGGTGGGCGTGGCGGCGGGCATTGCGGCGGCCTTCAACGCGCCGATTGCCGCGGTGACATTCACGGTGGAAGAAGTTGTAGGCGATTTGGACCAGACGGTGCTGACGGGAATTATTGTGGCGGCGGCGATTGCGGCGGCGGTGGAGCGCGGCGTGCTGGGACAACAGCCGGTGTTCCAAGTGACGAAGCAATATGCGCAGGGGCCGGCGTCGTCGCTGGTGTCATACGCGGTGCTGGGCGTGCTGGCGGCAGTGGTGGCGGTGACGTTTACAGATTCACTGCTGAAGCTGAGAAGCGGGTTCAAGAAATTTACCGCGGTGCCGCCGTGGGTGCATCCGGGAATCGGCGGCGCGATGACGGGAACGCTGGCGGTGATTGCGATGATGTGGCTGCGGCAGGGCGGCGTGACCGGAAGCGGTTACGGCACGCTGAACAAAGCTCTGGATGGGTCGCTGCCGCTGCAGGCGCTGATGGCTTTGTGTGTGTTGAAACTGGCGGCGACGGTGTGGTCATACGCGAGCGGCGGCGCGGGCGGAATTTTTGCGCCGGCGTTGTTTATCGGCGGCATGCTGGGCGGTGCGGTGGGGACGCTGGACATGATGCTGTTCCATCACGGGCCGGACACGGTGGCGGCGTTTGCGCTGGTGGGGATGGGCGCGGTGTTTGCGGGAATTATCCGCGCACCGATCACGTCGGTGCTGATTATTTTTGAGATGACGGGAAGCTACGGGCTGATACTGCCGCTGATGATTGCGAACATGAGCGCGTATGCGCTGGCGCGGCACTGGCGGAAGACGCCCATCTACGAAGCGCTGTTGGAGCAGGACGGCGTGGTGTTGCCGCATGGCAAGGCGACGATGCCGGAGAATCCGGCAACGGTAGTGACGGGGGAGAAGCTGCCGTAGAGGGATGCGAAAGAAAAAAGCCTGCCGCGTGGCAGGCTTTTTCTTTTGGTGCGGATGCGGTTAGAGGCCGATGACGGCGCAGAGTT
>CAIZGA010000486.1 GCA_903932385.1 uncultured Acidobacteriota bacterium | reverse complement strand
TTCAGCGCGGTCGCGCTGGGGCTCATCATTGGCCGCGAATTGCGCCAGCGTTATAAGTTCAACCAGCGCACACCATATGATTTCTACGCCCATGCCGGCGATGAGATGACCGGTGTGGAATACGGCGTCGGCATCTAACGCCGCAAAGAATTTTGCAAAGCAATGGCCCGGATTTCTCCGGGCCATTTTCTTTTTGCGGATGCGTTGACGGTTTAGTTCGCCAGCTGGCGCAGCACATACTGCAGGATGCCGCCGTGCTGATAGTAGAGGATTTCCTTCGGCGTATCGATACGCACAGTGGCCGTGAAGGTCTTCGACTTGCCGTCGGCAGACTTCGCGGTGACCTGCAGCTTTTTGCCATCGGCAAACTTCGCCTGCAGCATGGCCTTCAGTCCGGGAATGTCGAAAACTTCTTCGCCGGTGAGGCCGAGCGACTCGACATTCTCTCCCGCTTCAAACTGCAGCGGCAAAATTCCCATACCAACCAGGTTGGAGCGGTGGATGCGTTCGTAGCTTTCTGCAATTACCGCGCGGATGCCGAGCAGCTTGGGCCCCTTGGCCGCCCAGTCTCGCGAGCTGCCGGAACCGTACTCCTTGCCGGCGAGAATCATCAGCGGCGTTTTGCGTTCGGCGTAAATCACGCTGGCGTCGTAGATGCTCATGCCGGTGCCTTCGGGCAGCAGACGCGTGACGCCGCCTTCCGTGCCGGGAGCGAGTTTGTTCTTCAGCCGCACGTTGGCAAAGGTTCCGCGCACCATCACTTCATGGTTGCCGCGGCGAGAGCCGTAGCTGTTGAAGTCTGCCGGCTTTACGCCATGCTCAGTGAGGTACTTGCCGGCCGGGCCGTTCAGCTTGATGGAACCGGCAGGCGAGATGTGGTCGGTGGTGACAGAGTCGCCGAGTACGGCCAGCACGCGCGCGCCGGAAATATCTTCCACAGCTGCGGGCTTGGCCGGCATACCGTCAAAGTACGGGGCCTTGCGGATGTAGGTCGAATCCGGCTCCCAGCCGTAGGTGGCACCCAGCGGGAACTTGAGTCCCTGCCAGTTGCTGTCGCCGTCGGAGATGGTCGAGTACTCCTTGTGGAACATGCCGGAGTCGATTGAGTTTGCCACCGCGTCATTGACTTCCTTCTGCGTGGGCCAGATGTCTTTGAGGAAAACCGGCGCGCCGGATTTATCTGCACCCAGCGGTTCAGCGTCGAAGTTGTGATCAATTTTTCCGGCGAGTGCATAGGCAACCACCAGCGGCGGCGACATCAGATAATTCGCACGCACGTCGGGGCTGATGCGGCCTTCAAAATTACGGTTGCCGCTGAGAACACTGACGGCGACCAGGCCATGCTCATCAATCGCTTTGGAGACGTCGGTGGGCAGCGGGCCGGAGTTGCCAATGCAGGTGGTGCAGCCATAACCGACTGTGTTGAAGCGCAGCGCATCAAGATATTTCGTGAGGCCGGCCTTTTCGTAATAGTCGGTAACGACGCGGCTGCCGGGCGCAAGTGAAGTCTTCACCCACGGCGGCGTCTGCAGTCCCTTCTCAACGGCTTTCTTCGCGAGCAAACCGGCGGCCAACATCACCGAGGGATTGGAAGTGTTGGTACAGCTGGTGATGGCGGCAATCACGATGGAGCCGTGGCCGATGTATTGGTCCACCGCAACGCCGAAGCGTTCGCTGACGGTGGTGGCGCCTTCCTTCGGCGCGTGGCCTTCGCCCTTCCATGCGGCGGGCTGGTGCGCGGAAGATTTTTCTGCAGCGGGGCCGAGCAGCGCAGGCAACTGCTTCTTGAAGCTGGCAGCGGCTTCGCTGAGCAGAACACGGTCCTGCGGACGCTTGGGTCCGGCAACGCTGGGCTGCACGGTGGCAAGGTCGAGCGAGAGCGAGGAAGAATATTCCGCTTCCGGCGCGCCGGCTGCGTGGAACATTCCCTGCTCCTTGTAATACGCCTCGACGAGGGCAATCTGTTCTTCGGGGCGACCGGTCAGGCGCAGGTAGCGCAGCGTTTCGTTGTCCACCGGGAAGATGCCGCAGGTGGCGCCGTAGTCCGGGGCCATGTTGCTGATGGTGGCGCGGTCGGCGAGAGGCAGTTCCGAGATGCCGGGGCCGTAGAACTCCACAAATTTTCCGACGACGCCGTGCTTGCGCAGCATCTCGGTAACGGTTAGGACGAGATCGGTGGCGGTTGCGCCTTCCTTCAACTTGCCGGTCAGTTTGAATCCGACAACCTGCGGCACCAGCATGGAAACCGGCTGACCCAGCATGGCCGCCTCGGCCTCAATGCCGCCGACGCCCCAGCCGAGTACGCCGAGTCCATTCACCATGGTGGTGTGCGAATCGGTGCCGACGAGTGTGTCTGGATATGCCTGACCGTTTTCTGAAGTGAAGACCACGCGCGCCAGATATTCCAGGTTCACCTGGTGGCAGATGCCCAAGCCCGGAGGCACGGCGGAAAAATTGCGGAAGGCCGTCTGTCCCCACTAGACGAAGGCGTAGCGTTCGCGGTTGCGCTGGAACTCGAGCGCGGCGTTGATGTCATACGAACCGGTGGTGCCGAATTCATCCACCTGCACCGAGTGGTCGATGACCAGTTCGGCGGGCTGCAGCGGATTGATTTTCTGCGGGTCGCCGCCGAGGGTCTTCATGGCGTCGCGCATGGCGGCCAGGTCGACCACGGCTGGCACGCCGGTGAAGTCCTGCATCAGCACGCGGGCGGGCATGTAGGCGATTTCGCGGCTAGGCTCGGCCTTGGCTTCCCAGTTGGCCAGCGCCTCAATCTCTGCGGCGGTTACGCTTTCGCCGTCCTCGCGGCGCAGCAGGTTTTCCAGCAGGATGCGCAGCGAAAACGGCAGCCGCGACAGATTGATGCCTTTGGACTCCAGCGCCTGCAGCCGGTAGATTTCATAGCTCTTGCCGCCGGACTGCAGTGTTGCCCGGCTGCCAAAAGAATTCATGCTCATGGAAGATTCCTTTCTTCGCGCTGCTGCCCCTTGGGGCCCGCACGCGGTGTTACAGCTGCCATTCCCTTTGGGTCCGGCAGTAAGCCTGTATGCCGTGCACGCATGCTCACGTGCACATCCATCCTAACTTTTCCTGACTGGTTCTGCGGAATATGGGGATGAAAGCGGCTCCCCAAGGCAGGCTTTAACGGCCGCGGTCATGCCGGCCGCGCCGAAAGCGCCTGATGGCGGGTACGCTGCTGCAATCTGCTCTCACAGCAAAATTGTACCGCCGCCGGGTACTGACTGAGAAGTACTGGAATGTTGACGGTAACTGCGGTCTACATGCCGAAGAATTCGCGGCGCAGGGCGGACTCGTAGGCCTTCTTGGCGCGCTTTACTTTCGTGCGCAAGTCTTCCTCTTCATAGCCGGCTTCTTCCCAGGCATCAATCTCTGCCACGGAGTGATCGCCCGAGGCCAAGTCTTCTTCCTTCTTGATGGCTGCAATCCAGAGTTCTACTGCTGCTTTGTAGGCTGCCTGCAATGCATCTAGTGCTGTGGTATCCATCGCCATGTCGTTGTCTCCCGCGCCAAATCTATTCAGCCGTTGTGAATCTGTGATGAATTTCAGGTCGCTGGGATATACTTCGCTGCGGGCTGCCAGAGCATGGTTCGCATGCGCTCTGGCGGCGTTCTTAGGCACGGGTATTGGGAGAGGTGATGGAGATGGTGAAGGCAAGTCTATTATTAACTTTTGCCGCAACGCTGGTTTTGGCAACCGCAGGAGCTGGTATGACAGAAGCACAGACAGTGACCAAGGCCGATTGGGGCAAGATGCCCGACGGTAAGAGTGTGGAAATCTACACGCTGAAGAGCGCACAGGTGGAAGCGCGGGTGACCACCTACGGTGCGCATCTGGTGAGCGTGCGTACGGCCGACAAAAACGGCAAGGTGGCGGATATTGTTCTGGGCTATGACTCGCTTGCGGGCTATCTTGCCGACAAGAGCTACCTCGGAGCGATTGTTGGCCGCTACGGCAACCGCATCGCCAAGGGAAAATTTACGCTTGAGGGCCAGAGCTACCAGATTCCGCCAAACAATAACGGCAATGCTCTGCATGGCGGCCCGGTTGGATTTGATCAGCATGTGTGGAGTGCGCAGCAGGTTCCCGGCGGCGTGGAGTTGACGCTGGTGAGCGCGGACGGCGATCAGGGATTTCCCGGCACGCTGACGGCCACGGTGCGTTACACACTGCATGGCGATTCGCTGCGGATTGATTACTCCGCCAAGACCGACAAGGCAACGGTAGTGAACCTGACCAACCACTCCTACTTCAATCTGCATGGCGATGATGCGGGCGACATTCTGGATCAGCGGCTAACGCTGTTTGCCGACCGCTACACGCCAGTTGACGCCGGTCTGATTCCGACGGGTGTTCTGGCGCCGGTTGCCGGCACGCCGCTCGACTTCCACTCGCAGCACACCATCGGCGAACGCATTCACGCGGACAATGAGCAGATGAAACTCGCCGGCGGATATGACCACAACTTTGTGTTGAATGGAAAAATGGGCGAGATGCATGTGGCCGCCAGTGTTGTGGACCCGACCAGCGGACGCACACTGACCGTGACGACAACCGAACCCGGCGTGCAGTTTTACAGCGGCAATTTTCTCGACGGAACTTTAACTGGGCGGCACGGCATTGTCTACTCGCAGCACAAAGGTTTGTGCCTGGAGACGCAGCATTATCCTGACTCGCCCAACCACAGCAATTTTCCCAGCACGGAGTTGAAGCCGGGCGCGAAGTGGCACTCGACGACGATCTTCACTTTTGGCACGGAGTAATTTTCAGGAAATGTAGAAACGCCTGTGGCCGATTGGCTGCAGGCGTTTTTATTTTGGATTCGTTATCCCTGTACCAACTGCCAGAGCAGCAGACCGTTGAGCGTAATGATGATGGCAATCGTCAGCCAACCGAGCGACTGCAGCACGCCGCCATTGGCGAAACCATCCATCAACTTCTTGCGGCCGGTGAGAATGATGAGCGGCACCAGCGCAAACGGTAGAGTAAAGCTGAGAACCACCTGCGAGAGGATGAGGATGCGCAGCGGGTCCAGACCCATGGCAATCACCAGCAGCGCCGGCAGCAACGTGATGAAGCGTCGCAGAAAGATACTGAACTTCACTTCCAGAAAACCTTCCAGAATCATCTGGCCCGCCATGGTGCCTACGGTGGAAGATGCCAGACCGCTGCACAGCAACGCCACGGCAAAGGTGACGGCGGCAAAACGTCCCAGCAGCGGCGTGAGCGTCTGGTAGGCGTCCTCAATGCTGGAGACTGGATGCTTCAGGCCGGCGAAGACCGCAGCCGCCATAATAATCATCGCGGAGTTGACCAGCCAAGCGCCGTTCATCGCAGCGAAGACATCCACGAGTTCATAACGAAGGTGCAGAAAACGCGTGATGCCCTTCTGCAGCGAGCCGAGCCGTTCATATTCCGTGGCGGCACGCACGCGCGGCTGCACCAGACCGGAGTGCAGATAGACAACGTGCGGCATCACCGTTGCGCCCAGCATACCGATGGCGATGTAGAGGCTGTCATGGTCGATGGTGGGCAGCAGGGTGTACTTCACCGCCAACGGCCAGTTGGGATGCACCAGAAAGACTTCAATCGCATAACAGAAGCCGATGATGCAGACGAAGCCCATGATGACGAGTTCGACGGAACGGAAGCCGTAGAGTTCAAGCGCGAGAATGGCGAAAACGCAGACTGCTGTAATCACTGCGGCAATCAACATCACCTCAGTGTGCGAAAAACCCAGCGCCATCCACTGGCTGCCGAAGAGCAGATAAAAGCCGAGGGCCGCGCCGAGAAATTCTGCGAGGTCGGTTGCCATGGCGGAAAATTCCGCGGCAATCCATAAGCCAATGACTGTGGGACGGGAAAATTGGTCGCGACAATTTTGCGGCAGCGTGCGGCCGGTGACGA
>CAIZGA010000485.1 GCA_903932385.1 uncultured Acidobacteriota bacterium | reverse complement strand
GCCGGCATCGGTGCCGATGCATTGTTCCTCTCGCGGCTCGACTCTGGACTCAAACGCCGCTTTGGCTACATCATCTACGTGATTGAAGCCGCACGACTCTGGGCCACGCACCACTTCCCGATTTTCTCCGCACATTTTCACGAACATGAAAACGCACCGCCGCGTGTGGAACAAGTTTCGCAACTGCTGGCCGTCCGCATCCGCAGCTTCGGCGGCGTGCTCAATGAACTCGCCCCGGGCGCGGCCCTGCTGAATCGCCGCCTGCGTCTCATCGCCTTTAAGACGCGCAGCCGCCTGCGTTACATGCGCTTCCTGCTTGCGGTCATCTTTGCCCGTCACACATTTTCTGATGTCGTCGAGCTGGTCATCGCCCACTCAGTCGATTGCCATCCGCTGCCTGGCTCCAAAGATAATCTCTACATTGAGGCAGACGGCGAACTGCTCGGCACTCTGCCCGCGCGCATTGAAGTGGTGCAGCATGCCGTGCGCCTGCTGGTGCCGGAAAAACTGCTCTCCCGCGCGTCAGACTTCTAGCCGCTGCGGCAAAACGCCGCTGGCGATATCATTAACGCAACAGGAGTCGTATGCCGTTCCCCATAAAAACCTGCGCCGTCTGCTCCCAGGAATTCGAACTGCGTCCGGGCAAACCGGGCTTCGCCACGCATTGCCCCGAGTGCACCGCCGCTGAAGAAGAAGCGGCCCGCGATGCCGCCGCCAAGGGAAAAGAATCTCTCTCTGCGGAAGAACGCAAAGCGTTGAAGGAACAGGACGCCGAACGCCGAAAAGCCATCCGCAATCTTCTCTACCGCAAAGACAGCTAGCGCTTCACTCCGGCAAAACTCATTCGATGCAGCGGCGTGGGCCCGTGCTCGGCAATCGCACGCCGATGCGCAGCCGTGCCATAGCCTTTGTGCCGCGCCAACCCGTATGCGGGATACTCCGCATCCAGCGCGCGCATCATCGCGTCACGATGCACTTTCGCTACAACCGAAGCCGCCGCAATCGACAAACTCAACGCATCGCCGTAAATAATTTTCGTCTGCGAGCAGGTTGACTCGATCTGCATCGCGTCCACCAGCAGATGGTCCGGCTGCGGCTGCAACTGTTCCACCGCACGCAGCATAGCCAGCCGCGTGGCCTGGTAAATGTTAATGCGGTCAATCGTCGCCGCATCCACCTCGGCCAATGCATAGCCGAGTGCGCAGGCTCGCACCATCGCCGCCAACCGCTCACGTTCCGGCTCCTTCAACTGCTTGGAATCCTTCAGCCCCGCCCCACGCAAGGCAGCCATTACGGATTCATCCTGCGGTAACACGACCGCCGCCGCCACCACCGGGCCAAACAGGCAACCGCGGCCCACTTCATCCACGCCGGCGATGCACTGCGCCCCGGCCAGCTGTGCCGCCCGTTCGTGCGCATCCGTACACTCAAGCGTCAGCAGCATGCGGCGCTTCTTCGCCGCCGCGCTCACTGCCTTGCCAGTCGAGCTTTTCTTTTTACTCGGAATTTTCGTATCTACCTTCACTGCCACAGTGTATTCTGACTTCGAATCCCCTACCGAAGGCACCGGAGTACGATATGCGCTCTGCCCGCTCATTCTTCTCAAGCACAATCCTCGGTGCATGTGTATTGGCACTGCTGTTGCCCAGGCTCCCGGCGCAATCTGCCCCTGCGGCACAGGCAACTCCTGCGCCTCAAATGGTAGCTCCAGCCCCGGCGGACCAAGCAACTCCTGCGACACCCGCAGCGCCTGCAACTACATCGACGCCCGACTCATCGCAGCCAGCCGCCTCCAGCAGCACTGCCGCCGTTGATGCCGACAAAGACGATGATGACGACGATGATGACAAGGATGCCGCAGACGCCGCCAAACCCGGCGACAAAAATGCCCCGCCATCGAAGCGCGGACTCTTTGGCCCGAAGAAGCTGCCCTGGTGTAAGCCCGGCCAGACGCCCGGCCCCAACAAAGTCTGCCGCGAGAAGCTGCCCAAGATGACGCCGGTGAACATCACCGATGGCACGTTGACCGTGAACGGCATGATTGCCAAAGTCGGCCTGAATTATCAAATTGCCGATTTGAAGTTTCTTTACTTCTGGGTGCCGGGTCTGGGCATCGTCACCGTCACCGATAAGTCTTTCCCCAATGCGAAAGAGCAGCCCGGCGCCTTCCACGGCAAAGGGCTCAGCATCAAGGTCAACGACAATACGATTGAACTCTT
>CAIZGA010000484.1 GCA_903932385.1 uncultured Acidobacteriota bacterium | reverse complement strand
CTTTCCTGCCGTTCGCGCTACACTGTTCAAAAAGGCTGAACGCCCCGGCTACATCCAACTCAAAATTCCAATCGACGAAGTCAAAGCCGGCATATTCACCCACGCTGAATTCACCGCGTTCAACGACACGGCGACTAAGCTGTTCGCCAAGTGGAAAAAGGCGAGCACGCCGCTACTCAAAGCCTTCGCCAAGGATGGGCATCCTAAGGCGCTCATCGAAACTATCGCCGAAGATTTACTCGCCACCTTTAAGACCGCACCGCTGCTCAACGCCTACGACGTTTATCAGCACCTGATGGACTACTGGGCCGAGACGATGCAGGACGATTGCTATTTGATCGCCGGAGACGGCTGGCACAAGGCCGCTCAGCCCCAGCTGATCGTCGAGGATAAGAACAAGAAAACTAAGGCCAAGCCCGATTTCATGATTGGCAAGAAGAAATACCAGACAGAACTCATCCCGCCCGCGCTCATTATCAACCGTTGGTTTGCAGACGAGCAAGCAGCCGTTCAAAAGTTTGAGGCCCACATCACCGCGTTCCAGCAGCAGATAGAGGAAATGGCCGAAGAGCACGGTGGCGAAGAAGGACTGCTGGCTGACGCTGCCAATAATAAGGGCAAGCTTACCAAGGCTAGCGTCACCGCGCGGCTGCGAGAAATCAAAGGTGATGCCGACGCGGCGGACGAACGTCAAGCACTTAACAACTACCTCGCCCTCGTCGAGCAGGAGGCCGCCGCAGCCGTCAACCTCTCCGACGCACAGTTAAGACTCACCGATAAAATCGCGGCCAAATACCCCACACTCAACGAGGATGAAATCAAGACCCTCGTTGTAGACAACAAATGGGTCCCGACGATTGCTTCCGCCGTTCAGGAAGAGTTGGGACAGGTTTCGCAAACTCTCACTGGGCGCATCCGACAACTGGCCGAACGCTACGCCACACCGCTGCCGCAACTCACCGACGAAGCGGCGGCACTGGCCGTCCGCGTGAACGGGCATCTGAAAAAGATGGGAGCGGTATGGAAGTAAAGGCCGGTTACAAGCAGACGGATGTGGGCGTCCTCCCAGAGGAGTGGGAGGATGTCCTGCTTGATCGCGTTGCGAAGCGCGGCAGTGGGCATACACCTGACAAGAAGCACCCGGAGTATTGGAACGGCAGCATCAAGTGGATTTCCCTTGCTGACTCTCCCGACTTGGACCGGCTTTACATCGATGACACCTTTGCAAGGGTTACCCCTGCTGGAATAGCCAACTCATCTGCCGTCGTTCATCCGGCGGGGACCGTTGTGCTCTCGCGTGATGCTGGCGTCGGCAAAAGTGCCATCATGCGCACCGACATGGCTGTCAGCCAACACTTTATGGCGTGGCGTTGTGGGCCGGAGCTAGACAACCACTATCTTTATTACTGGCTACAGGCCACCAAACCAGAGTTCGAGCGAATCGCGAACGGCAGCACCATTAAGACGATTGGCCTCGCATACTTTAAACGCCTCAAAATTCCGGGTCCGGCAATCGTGGAACAACGCGCCATTGCTACGGCATTGAGCGATGTGGATGCACTGCTGGCTGGATTGGCCCGGCTCATCGCCAAGAAACGCGACCTCAAACAGGCTGCCATGCAGCAACTCCTCACCGGCCACACTCGCTTACCCGGCTTCCACGACGAGTGGGAGGTTAAGCGGCTCGGAGATTTAACGGAAATGGGAAGCGGCGGGACGCCGAGTTCGTCAGTTCCCGCTTACTACGACGGCGATATTCCCTGGGTCTCAATCTCCGACATGACCAAAGGTGGTAAGGTCATTTTGAGCACCGACCGGGCTCTCACCCGTGCTGGCTTCATGAACAGCGCGGCACAGATGTTCCCTGCAGGTACCGTCCTTTACGCCATGTATGCCTCACTCGGCGAATGCAGCATCGCAGGATTTTCACTCTGCACAAGTCAGGCAATTCTTGGCATCCGCCCAAAGGACATCCTAGGGGCGGAGTTTCTCTATTATTTTCTCACGTCGCTG
>CAIZGA010000483.1 GCA_903932385.1 uncultured Acidobacteriota bacterium | reverse complement strand
TCTACATTCTGGAGCATTACCGGTAAACGCAGCAGAACGAGTTGCAAAAATTATTGCTTCGCGTTGTTCTGTTCCGGAGTGCCGAAATTCTCTATAAGAAATTTCATGCCTTCTTCGGTTGTGTGGATGCTGCCTTCCAGTTGCGCGTCCTCTGCCGCGGCCAGCATTGTTTTGAATTTTTCTCCTGGAAGATACCCAGCGGCAATCAATTCACGTCCGCTGACCAGCAGCGGTGGACGCACCACATCCGTCGGCATGGATTCAAAATGCTGCCGCGCATACTCGTACAACTCCAACCCGCCATGCGATGAGACGCAGTCCAGCCGATGCAGTTCGAGATGCTGATCGAAATGCTGCAAGCGCAGAAAACGCTTCAGTGTGGATTGCTTCATCTCGCGCACACTGCCGAAGCGCATGTGGTTGGCGACCAGCGCGACAATCTGCTCGGTCTCTGCAATGGAGAAGCGCAACCGCCGGCAGATTTGCTGCGCGATGGCGACGCCTGCTTCCACATGGCCGTTGAAGCGGATGCGGTCGCCGGGCACGGTTGGGTCGGGCCGACGGAAGGTTGCCGGCTTGCCGATGTCATGCAGCAAGACGCCCCAGGCCAGCGTGGCGCTGCAACCTGCAGTCAGGCCAGAGAGCATCAGCAGGGTGTGCGTCCACACATCGCCTTCAGGATGAAATTGCGGCGGCTGTTCAATTCCATGCAGGCGCGAAACTTCCGGCAGAACAACGTCGAGCAGGCCGCTTGTATCCATCCATTCGAAGGCGCGGTTCGCGCCGTCTTCGGTCAGCATCAGCGTCAGTTCATCGCGCACGCGTTCTGTGCTGACCTGAGAAATTTCTGCGGCCAGCGAACGCATGGCGGCCAGCGTGGGGGCTTCAATTTCAAATCCGAAACGTGCTGCAAAGCGGGCCGCGCGCAGCATACGCAGTTTGTCTTCTGCAAAGCGAAAAAGTGGATTGCCAATAGCGCGGATGATTCCGTTGGAAAGATCTTTGCGACCGCCGACGTAGTCCAGCACGGCATCGTTCAGGTCATTGGTGCGTGCAAAAATTTCAGCATCCAGAAACATTCCGTTGATGGTGAAGTCGCGACGCTGGGCATCTTGCTGCGCGTCGGTGGAAAAGAGCACGGCATCGGGATGGCGGCCGTCGGAGTAGGATCCGTCGCTGCGGAAGGTGGCGACTTCAGTGCGGACATCATTTTCCACCACCAGCACCACGCCGAAATGCGCGCCCACGGTGAAGGTCTTCTCGAAGATCGCGGTCACCTGCGCGGGTGTGGCCGAGGTGGCGATGTCGTAGTCCTTGGGAACTCGGCCTAGCAGCAGATCGCGAACGCAACCGCCGGCGAAATAGGCAACATGCCCCTGCGCCCGCAATCGCGCGGCAATCGCGGCTGCAGCTTGAAACGCCGGGCTGGATGGCAGGGTCATTTCTTTCGCTTCTTCGCCGCTGAGGCGGCAAGCGTTTTCGTTAGTCTGTTTAGAATTCGTTTAGCTTCCTGTTGTCCAGCAAATGAAACCTCGACATAGAGCTTGGCTTTGCACACTTGTTTCAGGTACGGGATTGCAAGCTTTGGTTGTTTCAATTGCTTGATATATAGTTTTGCAATATTTGCATTGGCTTCAACGTCCCCCATTGCAACCGCTTTCTTCAGCCAATAGAGGGCACGACGATAATCTCCCTCCATTCTGTAAGTGCAACCAATATTATTGGCAGCGGAATCATAACCTTTTCTGAGCGCTAACTTATACCAATAAAATGCGGACTTAAGGTTCTTCTTTACACCGCGTCCGTCGGAATAATAATTGCCAACGTTGATTTGACAACCAGCGTTTCCGAGTTTCGCGGCCTTGAGAAATAAGCGAAATGCTGAGCGATATTGTTCGGCGTCGTCCTTATAACATGCGCGAGTAAAGAGGTCTTCT
>CAIZGA010000482.1 GCA_903932385.1 uncultured Acidobacteriota bacterium | reverse complement strand
CTGCGCCGACTCCTGCATGACGTCGCCGAGCTGACCGGTGAGGGTGAGCTTGCCTTTGCCGTCGAGCACCTGCACTTCAGTGGCGAGAATGCTGCCGCCAACTTCAGTCCACGCGAGGCCGGTGACCAGGCCGATGTCGCTCTTCTCTTCCAGCTGCGAATCGCGATACTTGGCCACGCCGAGGAAGTCGACGAGGTTGGCAGCGGTGACGTCTTCCTTGTGCTTCTTGCCCTTCTTCACCACGCGGCGCGCGACCTTGCGGCATACGTTGCCGATTTCGCGTTCCAGATTGCGGACGCCGGCCTCGCGCGTGTAGTTGCGGATGATGTCAGTGAGGGCGTCGTCGCTGAGCGTGATTTGTTTTTCCGTGAGGCCGTTGGCTTCGCGCTGTTTTTTCACGAGGTACTGACGCGCGATTTCCAACTTTTCCTGCTCTGTGTAGCCGTGCAGACGGAGAATTTCCATGCGGTCCTGCAGCGGGCCGGGGATGGTGTGCAGCACGTTGGCGGTGGCAACGAAGAGGACCTGTGAAAGATCGTATTCGACGTCGAGGTAATGGTCCTGAAAGCTGCCGTTCTGTTCGGGATCAAGAACTTCAAGCAATGCCGAGGCGGGATCGCCACGGAAGTCCGAAGCCATCTTGTCGATTTCATCGAGCATGAAGACAGGGTTGCGGGTGCCGGCCTTCTTCATGGACTGGATAATCTGGCCCGGCAGGGCGCCGATGTAGGTGCGGCGATGGCCGCGGATTTCAGCTTCATCACGCACGCCGCCGAGCGAGACGCGAACAAATTTGCGACCCGTTGCCTTGGCGATGGACATGCCGAGCGACGTCTTGCCGACTCCCGGAGGCCCGACGAAGCAGAGAATGGAGCCTTTGGGATTTTTTACCAACTGACGCACGGCGAGAAACTCAAGAATGCGCTCCTTGATTTTCTCCAGGCCGTAGTGATCGGTGTTGAGAATTTTTTCCGCGTGTTCGACGGAGCGGATTTCCTTGGACTTTTTCTTCCAAGGCACGCCGAGCAGCCAGTCAAGATAATTGCGCGAGACGGTGGACTCTGCCGACATGGGCGGCATGGCCTCGAGCTTGCGCAGTTCCTGCGTGGCTTTTTCCAGAACATCCTTGGGCATGCCGGCGGTTTCAATCTTGCGGCGCAGTTCGTCGAACTCACTTTTTTCACCGCGGCCGAGTTCCTTCTGGATGGCCTTGATTTTCTCGTTGAGGTAATACTCTTTCTGCGCGCGTTCCATCTGGCGCTTCACGCGGCTCTGGATGCTGCGGTCCATGTTGAGTTTTTCAATTTCAACATCGAGTACATCGGCAACGCGGGCCAGGCGGAGTTCGGGATCGAAGAGGTCGAGCAGCGCCTGTTTTTCTTCAATGCCGATTTGCAGATTGGCGGCGATGGTGTCGGCGAGTTTTGCGGGCTCGTCCATGCGCGCGGTGGAGAGCATGGTTTCCACGTTGAGCGACTGCTGCAGCTTGATGTACTGCTCGTAGAGCGATGTGACACGCTGCTGCAACTGGTCCACCGAACTGCTGGGTTCCAGTTGCTGATTGCTGGTTTGCACGGTGGCGACGAAGAAGCCGTCGGCGTCGGTGACTTCCACAGCGCGGGCGCGTTCCACACCTTCGACGAGAACCTTGATGTTGCCATCG
>CAIZGA010000481.1 GCA_903932385.1 uncultured Acidobacteriota bacterium | reverse complement strand
GGAGCAGTTTCCGGGCGCGAGTGTGTATCGCGGCGAGGTGGAAGCGAAGCTGTGGCTGGATGGCGTAACCGGCAACACATCGCACCGTGCGGCGGCGATGGAAGAGATGCTGCTGTTGTGGCTGGCGAACCGCAATCCCGCCTTCCAACCCTTTGAAGAATTGTTTGCCGATGCAGAGTTGGCGAAGGACCCGGTGTATGTGAGCGTGGTAGAAAATCTGCCGACGTATTTTGCCACGCGGCCGCTGGTTCCGGTGGAAGATGCAAAGCCGCAGACATTATTTGAATTGCTGCGGGCGCCGGTGGTGGGTGCGCCGAAGTCACTGCGGGCGCAGCTGGATTTGATTCGCAAGAAGTGGAAGCTGCTGCTGGGGCCGGGACTGAACCGGTTGCTGACGATGGCGGGTGAAGTGTTGCACGAGGAAGAGATTGCCATCTGGCTGCAGTTTCATCCGCCGAGCGCGGCAGAGTTGGCCGAGGCTGAAGCGAAACGTCGGCGTGAACGCGAGCAGCAGTGGCCGGCATGGCAGGGACAATCTGAAGTGCCGCAGTTTGACGAGAGCGCGCACGAGCACGAACGCTTTAGCGCCGACGTGGCGTGGATGCCGACGACGGTGATGATTGCGAAGAGTACGTACGTGTGGCTGGCGCAGATGAGTCGGCAGTACGGACGCGCGATTGACCGGCTGGACCAGGTGCCGGAGGAAGAGTTGGCGGCGCTGGCGCGGCGCGGCATGAATGCGCTGTGGCTGATTGGCGTGTGGGAACGCAGCCGCGCATCGAAGACGATTAAACAGATGTGCGGCAATCCGGATGCAGTTGCGTCTGCGTATTCATTGTTCAACTACAACATTGCGGAAGACCTGGGCGGCGAAGCGGCGTACGGCAATCTGCGGGACCGCGCGGCTGCGCATGGCATACGACTGGCGAGCGACATGGTGCCGAACCACATGGGAATTGATTCGCCGTGGGTGACCGAGCATCCTGACTGGTTTATCTCGCGATGGGACCGGCCGTATCCCGCTTACAGTTTTGACGGGCCCGACCTGAGCAGCGATGGGCGCGTGGAGATTCGCATTGAGAACCACTACTTTGACCAGAGCGATGCGGCGGTAGTGTTTGAACGGCGCGACCGAGCGAGCGGCGAAGTGCGATACATCTACCACGGCAATGATGGGACAAGTTTTCCGTGGAACGACACGGCACAGCTGGATTATTTAAATCCCGCGGTGCGCGAGCATGTGATTCAAACGATTCTGCAGGTTGCACGGCGGTTTCCGATTATTCGATTTGATGCGGCGATGACGCTGGCGAAGCGGCATTTCCATCGGCTGTGGTTTCCCGGACCGGGTGCGAGCGGATCGATTCCCTCGCGCGCGGAGTATGGCATGTCGAATGCCGACTTCAACGCGTGTATGCCGCAGGAATTTTGGCGTGAGGTAGTGGACCGCGTGGCGACGGAGGTTCCGGGCACGCTGCTGCTGGCCGAGGCCTTCTGGCTGATGGAAGGATATTTTGTTCGCACGCTGGGAATGCATCGCGTCTACAACAGCGCGTTTATGAACATGATGCGCGATGAAGAGAACGCGAAGTACCGCATGGTGCTGAAGAACACGCTGGAGTTTGATCCGGACATCATGAAGCGCTATGTGAATTTTATGAGCAACCCGGATGAGCGGACAGCGATTGACCAGTTCGGCGACGGCGATAAATGTTTTGG
>CAIZGA010000480.1 GCA_903932385.1 uncultured Acidobacteriota bacterium | reverse complement strand
GCGAGGCCGGAGGGATATGTCTGGTAGCGCTTGGTGATAGCAATTGCGCTGTCGCGGAATTCATCGGCCAGGCCCAGACGCGCGGACTGAATCGGATCGTAGCTCCAGTCGTACAAATCTTTATTCGGCCGCGCGAGGTAGGTGCGAACAGCCAGCGCATGATGTTCGCCATCGTCGCCGATGAGGCTGTAAGGCCACACCGGTTCCAGTCCAATATTCTGGCTGTTATGCAGCTTGGCATCCGCGTCGTAACTTTGCGCGATGATGTTTCCGTCATCGCTGGTGTTTTTCGCAACGATGGTGTGCGGATTGGAAAGTGCAATGCGTGGCAGCGGAAGCAGATGTGGCAGGGTCGATTGTAATTCCGCGATAAGGTCTGTATCGGTATGCAGCAGCGTGGCCGCCTGAATCACTGCAGGGAAGAGCGCGTGCATGGCACTGATGTCAGTTGTGGGGTCGTGTATATCCCACAGCGTTTCATGTCCATTGGAGGGATATGTGTGCACAGTGCCGTCGCTGGAGCGTAGTGAATAGGCCAGCAGAAAACGTGCTGACTCGCGCATCAGCGGATAATTGCGCGCGAGAAATTCTTTGTCGTCGGTGTAGAGAAATTGCTGCCAGACCCAGAGCGCAACTTCTGCTCCGGTGGTAATGGTGCGCGCGTTGTAGTACGGCGGCGAGTCCATCGCACAGTTCAGGCCGGGCTTGGGAATCCACTGTTCGTTTTCATAGCCGCGCCCGTTGAAGCGTATGGTTTCCGGCACGCAAATGCCGGGGAGGTTTGCCATGTGCTGGCTCGTCCACGCGAGAATGTTCTCCAGATTGCTGCGGTAGAGATTGAAGTACGCGTCGTTCATGGCGAAGACGCCGGCGCCGAGATTCGCATCGGTCTGCATGCGCAGGTTCCAATGCCAGAAGGCCGATGGTCCCCACTGATGCGCGTCACGGAAGGAAGAAAATAAATCGCCGACGCCGGCCTGTTCGCCGGGAAGGCTGCCGCGATTTTCTGCCGCTGCGGTGTAGAGCGCGAGGGCACGAAGATTCTCAAGGTACTCAGCAGTGTGATCGGGTGATGCGAGACGCAGCAGCGCCGCCTGCTGCCAATAGTTGTGCCACCATGTGCGATGTTCCTGCGGTGATACACGACGCGCTTTTGCAATAGCCACCGTTGCGCTTGTATCGGGATTGATACCACTCCAAGATGGCGCAGCGATGAGAATGCGATAGCTGCCGTCTGGATGCGGGCGAAAAGTGATGTGGATGGAAACTGCATCTGCAGTGATGTGAAGATTGCGTGCGTCGGCAGTGATGGCCGAGAGGGAGCCAAAGCGTTTGCCGCTTGCGCCGAATTCTTTGTCGTCAACCCATGACTCTGCTAGAAAACCGAAAGTGGAATTCGCGATGGCTTTCGGTTGACGCGGTTGCCAAAGCATGAGGATTGTGGTCTGCAGTTGGTTTGGGTCGGCACCGGTCACATCAATCGCTACAGCATCCTGTGATTGCAGAACGTAGGTGGTCGCTGTGATCCCGCCACCATGTTCGACAAATTCACCATCGTAAAGATTTAGGCGCGCGGAATAATCTTTCGCATTGCAAAGCGCAGCGAGCGATGGAATCACAATCTGGCCGGGCGAAAGGCGATGTGGCAATGTATCAGCGCGGTTCAACTGTGCGGTGTAACCCGATTCTGCCCACACAGCGAGGCCGAGCCATGCCGTTGCCAAGCGGCATGGCCTGATGCAAATCACGATTGGGATGCAGTAGAACAAGGTCGGAGCGTTCGACTGCGGATTTTGTATCAAGATGAAAGCTGCCGCCTGACCATGCTGTAGTTGCCACAGCTGCTGGTGAGTTGATTTGCGCAATGCAATTGAGAGGCGACAGCGTGCAGGCAAGGATGGCAATGCAAGCGCAGAGACGTGCGGTAATTGCTACGGCGGTGGATGCGATTTTCATGCCACTCCAAAGTAAACCAAATGGAGATGTGTTGCGCGTACTTCATTTTGGTATAAGTGTTTGAATGCAAATTGCCGGGTCACCCCGATTCCAAATTACAGGATGTGCACGATGAAGATGCGGATGTCACTCGTTCTTACCATGTGGATGTTGTTTACGGTTGCAGTTGCAGGCGCGCAGCAGCAGAGGCCGCCGGCGGTGCCGCTGGTGACGCACAACCCTTACTTCAGCATCTGGTCCATGGATGACAAGCTGACCGACAATCCGACCAAGCATTGGACCGGGACCAATCAGCCGCTGGTGGGACTGATTCGCATTGACGGCAAAGTGTATCGGTACATGGGCGGCAATCCGCGTGATGTGCCGGTGATGGAGCAGAAGTCGGTGAGCGTGCATGCGACACACACGCTGTACACATTTGAAGCGGCGGGTCTACGCATGATTGTTTCGTTTTTTACACCCGCATTTCCGCAGGACATTGACTTACTTTCACGACCCGTTACGTATCTGACGTGGAGCATGGGAAGCATCGATCACAAGTCACACCAGGTGCAGTTGCTGCTGGATGTGAGCGGCGTGATTGCCGTGAATACCGACGACCAGAAAGTTGTGTGGGGACGCACAGAAGCGGATGGTCTGCATGTGTTGAACATCGGTTCGCAGGACCAGCAGATGCTGAAAAAATCCGGCGACAACCTGCGCATTGACTGGGGATACTTTCATCTCGCAGTACCCACCAGCCAGTACGCACAACTATCTGCGTCAAGAGATGCAGTGAAGTCATTTGTGGATAGCGGCAAGTTGCCCACGTCGGATGACATGGAGATGCCGTATTCGCCATCGCAAGGCGCGGCGCATCTGGCAACGGCACTGACGGTGAATGTGGCGCCAGTGGCTCCGGTCACTCGCCACGTGCTGCTCTCTTACACCGAAGGATATGCGATTGAGTACATGGGTCGTCGCGAGCGGCCGTACTGGCAGCGCAACAACAAAGAAGTGCAGCAGATGTTGACCGAAGCCGAGAACGATTACACAAAGTTGGAAGCGCGTGGCAATAAATATGATGCCGAACTCGACAAAGACATGGAGAGCGTTGGCGGCGTTGGCTATCGCGAACTGGCGCTGCTGGCGTATCGGCAGACACTGGCGGCGCATGGCCTGGTGGCGGATGAGCACGGCAAGCCGCAGATGTTTGAGAAGGAAAACTTTTCCTGCGGCTGCATCGGCACAGTCGACGTGATGTATCCCGCTTCACCCTTCTTCTTCTTCTTTAATCCGGACCTGCTGGAAGCGCAGATGCGCCCGGTGTTGGATTACGCGATGTTGCCCGGTTGGACGAATCCCTGGGCGCCGCATGATTTAGGTCGCTATCCACTGGCCAATGGTCATGGACAGTTGTCTGTCGATGGACCGACTCCGGAAGAAGAAAGCATGCCGGTGGAAGAAAGCGGCAACATGCTGATTATGGCCGCCGAACTCGGCAAGACGCAGGGCAACTATCATCTGGCGAAGGAATACTGGCCGCTGCTGACCAAGTGGGCGGAATTCCTGCGCGAGAAGGGAATGGATCCGGAGAACCAGTTGTGCACGGATGATTTCGCCGGCAAGCTGGCGCACAACACGAATCTTTCTATCAAGGCGATTGATGGATTGGGCGCGTATGCCGAGATGGCGCGTGGCTTGGGCGATGCGAAGACTGCCGATGAATACGACGCGTTGGCCAAACAGATGGCAGTGAAGTGGGAGCAGATGGCTAATGACGGCGACCACTACAAACTGGCCTTCGACAAGTCCGGCACCTGGAGCCAGAAGTACAACCTGGTGTGGGATGATGTGCTGGGTCTGCATCTGTTTGCGCCGAAGGTTCGCCAGACTGAAGTTGCGTTTTATCTGAAGCACATGAACCAGTACGGCTTGCCGCTGGATATTCGCGCGGATTACACCAAGACCGATTGGGAATTGTGGACGGCGACGCTGGCGGAGAACCCGAAGGACTTTGCCTCGATGATTGCCCCCATCGTGAAGTGGACCAATGAGACGCCGACGCGGGTTCCGCTGACGGATTGGTACAACACCAAGACCGGCGTGAAGACCGGCTTCCAGGCGCGCAGTGTAGTGGGCGGAATTTACATCAAGGCGCTAAGTGATCCGGCTCTGGCCGGCAAGTGGCAGAAGATGGATGTGAAGTAACGCTTAGCGAATTTCCAGCACAGGAATGCCGGCATCGCGCAGGGAAGCGTCGATGGGAATGCGGGTGCCGGCGACACTTGAGTGGAACTTGACAGGGCGATTGTCTGAAATAAGACGTACATGCTGCACCGGCTTGCCATGCGGCAGGATAATTTCCTGCGCGGCATCGTCCATTACAAAAACATAAGTGCTGTTGCCGCGCGATGTAGTGCGATAGGCAGGCTGGCCTTGTACGGGGCCATAGGTGCTGCCGTAAATCGCGGCGGAGTTTGCCAACGCCCACGCGCCGACCTGCTGTAGCCGATCAACAAATTCCTGCTGGATAAGACCGTCGGGCTTCGGGCCGATGTCGAGCAGAAAATTCCCACCGCGACTGATGACTTCAATCAAGGTTCGAATCAACTTATCTGCGGATTTGAAGTTGTGGTCTTTCGGCCTGTAGGCCCAGGTGTCATTGATTGTCATACAGGCTTCCCAGGGTTGGAAGTCCTGTGGCCGGGGCGGGGCCAGCGGCAACTTGTCGATGGCAGCTTTATCCTGCGGCGAATAGTTCACACCTTTTTCAGGGATTGCCTTTGGAACATACTGCTCTGCTGTCACAAAGTCGCAGGGAATGCCGAGGCGGTCATTGATGAGCGTGTCGGGCTGCAGACGGTGCACTTCATCAATGAATCGTTGGCCGTCGTAGAAAGGGCGTGTGCGCCAGTCAACGGAATCGAACCATATCTCCATCACTTTGCCGTATCGCGTTAGCAGTTCGTGCAACTGCAGACTGATGTAGTCCAGCAGCAGCGGCCATTCTGGGCGCGTCGGTTCGCCGCGATAGTTGGTTGTGGCAGGTTTGCTGGTATC
>CAIZGA010000479.1 GCA_903932385.1 uncultured Acidobacteriota bacterium | reverse complement strand
TTCCCACGATAAAGGAATTTCTCGAGCATCCTGAGTATGCACCGGTTTGGCAGGGTAAGGCTGTGGAGCCACATCTGACGGCGGAGGCCATGCCAACCATACTGCCTACGCTGGAGGTAGGCGGCTGGTGGGACCAGGAAGATATGTGGGGCCCGCAGGCTGAGTATGCAGCGCTAAAATCGCACGACTCGCAACACAATGTGTTTCTGGTGCTGGGTCCGTGGCGGCATGGAGGTTGGTCCGGCTCTACGCAGACGCTGGGGCAGATTGATTTTGGCGAGAAGACCACCGATGAATTTCGCGCTGAGTTTGAAGCGCCGTTCTTTGCGCATTACCTGAAAGACGCCAGCGGATTTGATTTGAAAGACACGGCCAGCTTCCAGACCGGATACAACCGTTGGATGCGTTACGATATTTGGCCACCGAAGCAGGGAATTACGCGAACGAAACTGTATCTTGCCACAGATGGTTCGCTGCAATTTGGTACAGCGAATTTTAGTCAGGCTGCGGGTGGCAAGAATAATTTTCGCGAATATGTTTCGGACCCCGCGAACCCAGTGCCGTATCGCCATCGTCCGATTCAGGCGACCTACACGGGCGGATCGCAATGGTATGTGTGGATGGCAGAGGACCAACGCTTTGCAACATCGCGCCCGGATGTGTTGACGTGGACAAGTGGGCCACTGAATCACGATGAAACCGTAACCGGAGATGTGCTTGCGGATATTTACGCAGCCACCAGTGGCAGTGATGCCGATTGGGTGGTGAAGCTGATTGATGTATATCCTGATGAAGACGAGGGTGGACATCCAATCGTAGGTCCGATGGCAGGGTATCAACTGATGGTAAATGCGGAGATTTTCCGTGCGCGTTATCGCAAAAGTTTTGAGAAGCCAGAGCCGGTGATTCCGAATGCTGTTAATGAATATCGCTGGAGCCTGCATGGCACGGACCATGTTTTTCTGCGTGGGCATCGCATCATGGTGCAGGTGCAGTCGAGTTGGTTTCCTCTGTACGACCGTAATCCGCAAACCTTTGTGACGAACATAATGACGGCGAAGCCCGGTGACTACAAGAAAGCCACCGAGCGGATATACTTCTCGCCTCAGTATCCATCCAACATTGAAGTGCCATTGGCGGAGCCATGAAACCCATCAAGACCATCAGCAGCCGCGAAGTGTACCGCAACCCGTGGACCTGGGTGCGCGAAGATATCATCGAGCGCGAGAACGGCGAACGTGGCGTGTACGGCGTGATTGAAAAGGATCCGGCATGCATTGTGATCCCACTGGAAAAAACTGCCGATGGCGATTTTCTGTATCTGGTGGAGCAGTATCGTTACACCGTTCAGGAGCGCTTCAAGGAGTTTCCGCAGGGTGGGTGGGAAATGGCTGACGTTGTGCCGGAGGACCTGGCGCGCGGAGAGTTGAAAGAAGAAACCGGACTGACAGCCGCTCGCATGACGATGCTGGGCGAAATGTGGATTGCCTATGGTGTGATGCATCAGAAACATTATTGTTATCTTGCCGAAGGATTATCGCCGGGCGAGACAAAACCGGATCCCGAGGAAACGGATTTGAAACTCTACCGCGTGAGCGTGGCAGAGTTTGAAGCGATGCTGCTCTCTGGCGTAATTATGGACAACTGCACCATGGCTGCATGGGGGTTGTATAAAGTCTGGCGCGAGAAAAACACTTAGCTGGCGATGGCGCGCCCGGCAGCGGCTCCCGATGCCCACGCCCACTGGAAGTTGTAGCCGCCCAGTTGGCCAGTCACATCCACAACTTCACCGATGAAATATAGACCAGGCACAGAGCGGCTCTCCATACTTTGCGCGTTGATTCCATCTGTATCCACGCCGCCTAGAGTGACTTCAGCTTTTTCGTAGCCTTCTGTGCCATCGGGTCGAACGATCCAATGATGGAGCGCTGCTTCGGCTTCATCGAGTGCGATGTTAGTCCAGCGTTCTGGAGGATTCAGTTTGAGCCAACGGTCGGCCAATCGCTGTGGCATCACGGCATACATTGCCGTACGTGCGGTGTTCAGGTCGCGGATGGCATTGTGTTCACGAAGCGGCGCGGTCCACTTTGCATTGGGAGCGAGGTCAATCGTCAGCGGTTCGCCCTCTTGCCAATAGGAAGAAATCTGCAGAATGGCCGGGCCGCTAATGCCACGGTGCGTGAAGAGTAGCTTGTCATGAAAAGATTTCTTGCCAAAGGTTGCAATGCAGTCAGTGGCGATGCCGGGCAGGTCCCACCTTTTCAAAAATGGCGATGTAAAAGTTAGAGGCACCAAGCCAGGTCGTGTTGGGATGATGGCATGTCCGAACTGTTGTGCGATCTGATGTCCGAAGGACGTCGCTCCGAGTTTTGGAATCGACAGGCCGCCCGTGGCGACAACCAGCGCTGTAGAATGAAATTCCCCCTGCTGCGTGATGACGCGGAATTTTCCATCGCGCACAACAGCGGTCACATCAGCGCCATTACGCACAACAACATTGGCTGCGGTGCATTCCTTCTCCAGCAGGGTGACAATCTGCTGAGCGGAGCCATCGCAAAATAGCTGGCCTTTGGACTTCTCATGCCATGCGATGTTGTGTTGTTCCACCAGCGCGAGAAAATCCCGCGGAGTGAATCTTGCCAATGCTGATTTTGCAAAATGTGGGTTAGAGGAAATGTAGTTGGCTGCGGTGGCATTCAGATGCGTAAAGTTGCAACGTCCGCCACCGGAAATGATAATTTTTCTGCCAACGGCGTGGTTGCGTTCCAGAACAAGAACGCGCTTGCCACCGCGGCCGGCATGAATGGCGCAGAAAAGTCCTGCCGCACCGCCGCCGAGAACAATGGCATCAAAATCGCTTTCTATGGGTGATGCGTTCTGTGGGGTCAATGGATAGTCTTCATCTTGCGCGATAGAAAGTCCATCAGCAGATAGTTGCCGAGATTTTCCGGAGTGGTGAAGTAGGCCTTGCCATGGCACATGGCGCTGACTTTCTGCACGAATTGAACCAGGCCGTAGTCGCTGGCCAGCATGAAGGTGTTGATCATAATACCGGCGCGTTTGCAGCGCGCCACTTCTTCCAGCGTTTCAGAAACTACCAGCGGGTCCAGACCGAATGCATTTTTGTAAATGCGGCCATCGGGCAGCGTGAGTGCAGATGGCTTGCCGTCGGTAATCATTACAATCTGCTTCATGTCCTTGGTTTGGCGAGAGAGGATGCGTTGCGCCAGCCGCAGGCCTTCACGTGTATTGGTATGCCAGGGGCCAACACGCACGCGGGCCAGTTGTGAAATCGGCATCTCCTCGGCGGAGTCATGAAAGAGAACCAGTGAGAGCGTATCGCCGGGATACTGCGTGCGGATGAGATGAGAGAGAGCCATGGCCACGCGCTTGGCGGGAGTGAATCGGTCTTCACCGTAGAGAATCATCGAGTGCGAACAATCGAGCAGCACCACCGTGGCGCAGGAAGATTGAAACTCGCATTGATGCACATGCAGGTCGCTGTATTCGATGTTGAGTGCGCCACCTTGCGAAATCATATCGAGACCTTCGCGCGCGATAGCGGAGTTTAACGTCGCTGTGACATCCAGATTGAGCGTATCGCCGAATTCATAGGGTCGCGAGGAACCACTGGCTTCAATGCCGGTTGCCTGATCGCGAGTGCTGTGTCGGCCAAAGCTCGATTTGCCCATGGAGCCGAGCAGGTCGCGTAGTGTTTTGTATCCAAGAAAATCCAGTGACTTATCGGTGACTTCAAATCGCGATTGAGAATCTGCCGTGCCAACTTCACCGACCTGCGTGGATGCCTGTGTTGCCTCTGGCGGCTGGGCTATGGTCACATAGTCTTCCTGCTGCATGCGGTCGATGAGTTGATCGATCATCTGCTCCAACTCTTCGGCCGACATATCCTGCAGCCGCTGCTGGCCTTCTTCATCCAACAGTTCGCCGTCTTCCAGTGCCTGACGAATCGCATCGCGCAACGCATCCAACGACTGGTCGTCTTCCATTTCAGAGAAGCGTGAAAATGGGGATTGGAAACCCGAATCGAGCAGCATGTCCGCAAGCGCCTGCATCAGGTCTTCGAGAGAAACCTCGGAGGCCAGGTCGCCGGTGAATTTTGTGTAGCGGACATTTTTCATATCACTAAACTCAGTGTAGCTGTTCGGCTGTTATGTTACGTACGTGAACCGGCGAGGACGGCGAATCCAGCTTCCTTGTACCAGCAGTCGGCATCCTTGAAACCGGCTTCACGCATCCACTGCAGCTGGGTTTCGAGTGGCGTGCGGCGGTCTTCGCGTTGTCGGTAGAGCGAGTCGGTAATCTGCTGTTCGGTGGCGCCGAGTGCACGGCACTGTTGAAGCCAAGCGTCCTGATAACGAGCTTCGAGTTCAGCAGTTGGGCCGGCGACATGGTCCATGTTGACAAAAACGCCGCCTGGTTTCAGCGCAGCATAGAGGCGTGGCATCAGGCGACGCTTGTCGGCATCATCGAGATGGTGAATAGAAAAAGATGAAGCGATACCGTCGAGATTGGTGGGTAACTCACCGGTAACATAGTCGGCTTGCGTAAAGGTGATGTGCGGATCGTCAGCGAGACGCTGTTTGGCAAGCGCGAGCATGGGAGCGGAAAAGTCGATGAGGTGAATGTGTGCGGTGGGGAAGTGCTCGCGCAGAACGATGCTGAGTAGCCCGGATCCCGCGCCGAGATCGCAGATCTGGGCTGCGTTTGCAGGAAGCAGGGTGATAAGCCAGCGATGCATGCGGTCCGTGCCGGGAACGAGCTTGCTGCGGTCAAGGTCGTAGCGGGAAGCAGTGGCGTCGAAAACTTCGCGGGTGAGATTCTGCATAGTTGCACCTCTTTCTTATGATAAGAAATATCTATCGATATCGGAATTATCATAAGAAAAACCTATATCCATATAGGGGCTATCACTATCAATCGTTGTTGATGTTATTTCGGACGGTAACCGCGTAACTCAGACATCTCCACGCGACATAAAGTGCGCTGCCACACAATGAGTATCGAAGAAAAATCAATCTGCCTGTAAGCAGGCTTGCGGGGAGAATGATGACACCAATTCCGAACATGGCCAGCAGAGCTCCAACTAAACCATTTATCCATCGCGATAATGTATCTTCCTCATCCCACATAACGGGCTTGGTCTGCAGGTTTAGTTGAAGCCGCGGCGCGTGCGGTTCTTTGCGTTCCAGTCCTCATCGTCGGGATCGCGGTCTTGCGGCGGACGTTTGGACTGGGCGTTTTCTGCGTGGTGCTTTGCACGCTCGGCTGCGCTAAAACTGCGTTCTTCGTTACGGCTCAGGCGCTTGTGTGCGTACATTCCTTCCAGCAGAAACTCTGCTGCGGAGACTGCAACTTCCGGCGCTGACTTGGAATTGATTTTGAGCGGCGAAAGCTTTTCCAGCAGACCTTGAATCTGTTTCAATTCGGCCAGTGAGGATGCCGCGCTTTCACTATCGGCAATTTTTACGGTCCCGCCCAGGTTGAACCACTGTTCAATCTGCTGCGTGTTGGTTTGTGCGAAGATGCCATCAAAAACGCGGCCAACGGCCTGCCGAATTATTTCCCGGACAACAGTATCTGCGCCTCGCATTTCGCCTTCGTATTCCAGTTCAATTTTTCCGGTAATGCCGGGCAGAGCGGTGTAGATGTCGCCGACGCGTGGCACGGCCAGCGTTTCACCATGCATCAGCGCGCGCCGTTCGGCATTGGAGACAACGAGTTCGAGCGTAGAAATCGGCAGACGCTGTGAGACGCCACTACGCTTGTCAACGCGTTTGTCCTCACGCGCAAGAAAAGCAATCTGTTCGACGATTTCGCGAATGTACGGCGGAACTTCAACCTGCAGAGCCGCGTCGCGCGCTGTCCACGATTCCTGCGCCGTGATGGCAATGCCTTCGCTGACGAGTTCCGGGTAATGAGTGCGAATTTCAGAGCCAATGCGGTCCTTCAACGGAGTGACGATTTTTCCGCGGGCGGTGTAATCCTCCGGGTTGGCACTGAAGACCAAAGCGACATCGAGCTTCAGTCGGATTGGGTAGCCCTTAATCTGCACATCACCTTCCTGCATGATGTTGAAAAGCGCGACCTGAATTTTTCCGGCAAGGTCGGGCAGTTCATTGATGGCGAAGATTCCGCGATTGGCGCGCGGCAGCAGGCCATAGAAAATGGTGAGTTCATTCGCCAAATCCAGACCACTGCGCGCGGCACGGATGGGATCGAGGTCGCCAATCAAATCAGCCACGGTTACGTCCGGCGTTGCCAGTTTCTCCACATAGCGGTCATCTCGTGCGAGCCACGCAATCGGAGTTGCATCGCCTTCCACGGCGAGCAGTTCGCGGCAGCGGCGGCAAAGCGGCTGATACGGATTGTCGCGAATTTCGCAGCCGGCAATGTATGGCGTCCAC
>CAIZGA010000478.1 GCA_903932385.1 uncultured Acidobacteriota bacterium | reverse complement strand
TGAACGGCAAAGGCATAAGCGCTGGCGGCATGCTGGTAATGGCAATTGCCTGCTACCTCTATTTGAGAATCCTGCGCAAGCGCGGCATCGTGTTGCAGCTACTCACCATTCTCGATGCACTTGCCGCGCCGATACTGCTTTCGATTGCCATCCTCGAAGGCATGGCCGCGTATCTGCTGTGGGACCTGTTACACGCACCGGCCTATCTCTGCGCGGTGCATCTGGTTGCATGCGCGGCCATCGTCGCATTGCTGGAAGTAAAGAAGAAAAATCCGCTGCGCGATGGCGAACTCGTCGGCGCCATGTTGTTTCTGCTGGCGCTCTCGCTGATTGGCTGGTCGCTGGCCGAGCAGTACGAACTCAGCATCACTGCCGATCTGCACATTCAGGTCTGGCTCGCAGTGTTTATGGTGCTGGTGGCCGGCGCTCTGTGGTTTGACTGGAACGCTCTACCGCGTCCCCGCAAGAAGGAAGATCATGCCCTCTAAAAATATGTTGCCCAAGGGCAAACGTCGGCACACTGTGAAGAAGGAGTACCGCGTCGCCCGCACTGCAGCCAATGAACTGGCCGAGCAGGAGCAGGCCGCGCGTGATGCGGCACTCTACAGCACACCGGTGGAGTTGGAAGACGACGACGAAGAAATCAATCTCGCCGTTGGCGCAGAAGTTTCCGACGTGCCGGTGGCAGCAGCGCCGGTCATCATTCCAGAAGAATTAATTGCCGATGCCGAAGACGCCAATAAACGTCTTGATGCCGTTCTCGCTCGCCGCATCGTCGGCATCTCCCGTGCGCGGGTGCAGCTGTGGATTGAACGCGGCTCGGTCACCGTGGATGGTGAGGTTGTCCGTGCCTCGCACAAACTTCGCGGCGGAGAAACGATTCGCATCCAGGGCGACCTGGCACCGGCGCCGCTCAAAGCAGTTGCAGAAGATATCCCGCTCGACGTTGTGTATGAAGACCTTGACCTCGCTGTCATCAACAAGCCTTCTGCCATGATGGTGCACGCCGGCAACGGAGCTACCGAAGAAGCGCGGCATCGCGGCACTCTGGTGAATGCGCTGCTGCATCACTTCGCACAGTTGTCGTCGGTGGGCGGAGATTTGCGTCCGGGCATCGTGCATCGGCTGGACAAGGAAACCAGTGGCCTGATTCTTGTCGCGAAAAATGATGTGACCCACCGCAAACTTTCTGAAATGTTTTCTGAGCGTCGGATAAACAAAACATACATCGCGCTGTTGCATGGCGCACTCAAGCAGCAGAGCGGCACCATCAACTCAGCCATCGCGCGCGACACCATTCGCCGCACCCGCATGAGGGCCATACAGCGCGCCGACGAAAAAGGCACCGCACGCAGCGCCATTACGCATTACAAAGTGATGCAGCGCATTGATACGCCCTGGGGCCGCTTCACGTTGGTGGAAGTGAAAATCGAAACCGGCCGCACGCACCAGATTCGCGTGCACCTTTCTTCCATCGGGCATCCTGTGGTGGGCGATGCGCTCTACGGCGCGCCGCACTCCCTGCCCAGCGCGAAAAACTCCACGGTGGCGGCACCGCAATTGCAGCGTAATTTTCTGCATGCAGCGCGGTTGGAGTTTGCACATCCCACCAGCCAGAAGCCGATGCAACTGGAAGCCCCATTGCCGCCGGAGTTGATTGCATTTCTCGACGTGCTGCGGAGCAACAAATAGCCGCGGCCTGCACACATTGCATTCGCGTAAATTGTTACAATCCGTAAAGAATATGATGTTCAGAAAGACAACAGGCAACATGGAAATGCAGTCATCAGGCCGCCGCAAGGCCGCGCCCCAAGCCATTCATCTGCTGATAACAGCTGCGCTGGTTTTCGCGCCGACATCTGCATTCGCGCAGAGCGCCCCGGCACAGCCGCCCGCATCTGCCCAGACTGCCCCCACCCAACCCGCTGCTCAGAAGCCTTACATTCTGCCGCCGGTTGTCGTCAGCGAAGTGAACCTGATTTTTGTGGTCAATGACCAGCACGGCCGTTTCATCAACGATGTGAAGCAGGAAGACCTGGCACTGCTGGATGATGGCAAGCCGCCGCTGCGCGTGAACCACTTCACGCACGAAACCAATCTCCCACTGCGCATCGGCCTCATGATTGATACCAGCAGCTCCATCCGTTCTCGCTTCGCCTTTGAGCAGACCGCAGCCAAGGAGTTCATGCTCTCTGTGCTGAACACGCAGCGCGACAAGGCGTTTGTGGAAGGCTTCGACATTCAGATTGAGCTCTCGCAAAAATTCACCAGCAGCCCTGCAGATCTGGATACCGCCATCAGCAAGCTGCGGCCGGGCGGCGGCACTGCGCTGTACGATTCGCTCTACCGCACCTGCCGCGATCAGATGCTCAGCCTGGAAAACAGCAACGACATCCGCAAAGCGATTGTTCTGCTCTCTGACGGCGATGACAACTACAGCCGCGCCCGCATCGACGACGCCATCAAGGAGTGCCAGCGTGCAGACACCATCGTCTATACAATCAGCACCAACGTCAGCCCCAGTAAAGACAAGGGCGACGACGTGCTGAAACATATTGCCGATGAGACCGGCGGCCGCGCCTTCTTCCCGCAGCAGATTGAAGACATTGCCGCACACTTCGCCGACATCAAGGCCGAGCTCAGCAGCCAGTATTCGCTCGAGTATGTACCCGCCGACTTCAAGCCGGATGGCTCCTACCGCAGCATCTACCTGAAAGACACAAGCCACCGCGGATACAACGTGCGTGTGCACAAAGGCTATTTCGCCAAGCAACAGTAGCGGCAAGTTCACGTTAAATTTTTTTGACTCTGCCGCTACGGCGGTCTAACATCCTCCGCATGGTGTTGGACGCACGTTCTCCATTCCATTTCCGAAAGTTGGGCAGCGGCCGCCGGCAAAGATTAACGGCCCCTTGGCTGTCTGCAGTCGCCTGCATGTTGGCGTTGCTGACCGTTGCATCGCTGCTACCCGCACATGCCACCGCGCAGCAGCAGCCGCCACCCTACGGCCGCAACCATCGTCGTGAGTCGCAGCGTGAAGTGGAAGCGATTGAGCAGCAGCTGCGCCAGGCCGAACTGCATGGCGACGCCGCGACGCTGGACCGCTATCTTGCCGATGACTATATGGGCATCACATCCAACGGCATCCTGATGAGCCGCGAGCAAACCATCGCCCGCCTCAAATCCGGCCAGTTGGTCATCAGAAAATTGGATTTATCTGAAGTGAAGGTGAACGTGCATGGCACCACTGCCATCGTCACCTGTCGTGCGGATATTGAATCAACGCAGAGCGGCCTGGAGCACGACGGAATCTTTCGCTACACACGCGTATACCAGCTGCGTCCGGGCGGTTGGAAGATTGTGAACTTTGAGGCGACACGCATTAATCCTGCAGCGCCGGGAAGTTCACCGGATGCACCGCCGACAACTCCGGCCCCGGCAACACCGGCTGCAAACCCGCCGCAATCCAAATAAATCATTCCAGCTTGTTGCAGCAGCAGAGCTGCGATTATGCCGTGCGCTGTTTGCGGAAGCGAACCAGACGCAGCCCACGCACTGGCTGCCGCAGCGGCGACGAAGTGTGTCCCGTCTCAGGCAGCTTCAACCCCAGCAGGCGGCGGTCCAGCGATCGCGTCATGCCGGTGATGGCGGCATCTTCATGTTCCCCGGCCAACAGCGGTAGTGAGCCACGCGTGCTCGGCGCTTCAATCGGGGCAAATCTGCGACGCACCTCTGGCACAGGCGCCAGCTGGATAGGACTGGCTGCCAGCAGCACCGGCCGCGCCGGGGTCGGCAACATGTGCAACGGCAACGGAGTCACGGCGGTCATCCGCGCGGCTCCCGTTTCTTCGGGCAGAGTTGTCTTCTGAATGGAAATCTCCATACTGGAAGTCTCCTTATCGGCAGAAAGTCATGCATCGTTAGACGACGGCTGCAAACTGGCCTATCGAACTCGGCCATGCAGATGGGCAATGCGTTTCTGGCAATGCGTACAGATGTGTTGGTTGTCTATCACTATGCAACGGAAGTGAGCGCGGGGATAGAGTGAATCCCGCAATTCCGCAAGGAGCGTACCGTTTTGGTTACGCCGGTCTACTTGCTGATTTTTCCTGTCGAGCTACTTGCCGAGCTGGGAGGCAAATGCGCCGCGCAGTCGCTGCCAGGTAATGTCCAGCGTTTCCGGCAGTACGCGAGTTTCCGCGGTCACAGTCATGAAGTTCGTGTCGCCGATCCAGCGAGGCATGGCGTGCAGGTGAAGATGATTGGCAACGCCAGCGCCGGCAGACTCACCGAGGTTCATGCCGAAATTCATGCCTTCAGGTTTATAGATGCTGCGGAGTGCGGTTTCGGTAGCCTGAGCCAGATGAATTAATTCCATCGCCGTGCTGGAGGGCAGCAGAGCGAGCGAATCCAAGTGCGCATACGGCAGCAGCATCACATGGCCGTTGGTGTAGGGGAAAGCATTCAGGCAGATAAAAATTTCGCTGCCGCGGTACACAATTCCTGCCGCTTGTTCTGCCGCATCGCGGGCCATGCCGTGTTCAATTGCGTAGTCGGCGCTGGCCAGCATATTGCAGAAGACGCAATGCAAATCGCCCGGCCACGCAGAGAGCGATTCTGCCACTCCGCCGCGCGTCTCCGGCCCGCTGCGGCTGACGTACTTGTATCGCCACGGTGTCCAGAGCCTGTCCATACGCGCGTTTTACCATCCTCCCAGCCATCTGCCGAAGTGTCAAAGGCGGTGCTGGCTGTGAGTATACGCTGTCGTCTTGGCGCATCGCTGCGGGTCACAATGCAGGATTTGCCGTCATGCAGCTCTGTTGCAGAGTGATGTTTTGCACCTGCAACTGTGCATAGTATTGATAAAGTGTTGTAAATCCGCATGTCTTTGGTTTGACTGACCTATCTACGGTTGTTATAGTGAACATGGAGCCGCTGCGTGCAGGACCTGCTGCAGCCACTCAACCACCGAACGCTTCCAGCAAGTCACCCGCACAGCTCGCTACGGAAGGCGGTCACCAGTCCCGGTATGGGGCACGATGTGATTGCTTCCAAGGCTGGCCGGGTTGGCCGACTCGTTACCGAAGCGTGGTTTCTCTCAGGTGGGCTTGGCACAACTTGCCTGTTCTTTCATGGAGAGTCGAGTCTGCGCCTGGTACCACTGGGTTGGATTGTCGTCGGGAGCAGTTGCTTCCTGAACGATGCAATCGAGAGCACCGCGGTAGTTGAGTTCCTGAAATCAAAATAGGTCCGGAGCCTGCAGTATGGTAGACGTCCTCAATCCTGAATCCACAGAGAGTACAACCCTGAACACCGAACTGGAAACCCCTGCGCTTGAAACGGCGACGGCTGATGCCCGTCCGTCCAATGAAGCCACCCTCACCGAGCATCCGGTGACCAACCCGACCCATGACACCCCCACGACCACTCTGGAAGCTCCAGAGATGGAAGAGGGCAGCATGGAGGATTTTGCCGCGGCACTGGAATCCTTTGACCGCGAGCAGGCAGCTGAGGCCGCGGCCGCAGCTACCCTCCAGCAGGACGAGAATATCGTCACTGGCACTGTCATTAAGCTGACCGACAAGCACGTGGTTGTCGACGTCGGCCTGAAGTCGGAAGGTCTGGTCCCGTTGGAGCAGGTCCTCGACCACACTGGCACCCCGAAGTTCAAGGCCGGTGATGCGATTGAGGTGGTGGTAGAGCGCGAAGAGATTGAAGGCGGCTACCTGCTGAATTACGAGAAGGCGTTGCGCCACCGTGTCTGGGACACGATTGAAGCCGCCGCCGAATCGAAGATCCCCGTCAAGGGCATGGTCGTCAGCCGCGTCAAGGGCGGACTCACCGTGGACATCGGCATCAAGGCGTTCCTGCCCGGCTCCCAGGTGGAGATCCGGCCGGTTCGCAACCTGGACGGCTACATCGGCCAGGAAATGGAAGTCCGCGTCATCAAGCTGAACAAGAAGCGCGGCAACGTGGTCGTCTCCCGCAAGGAGCTTCTGGACGAAGAGCAGACGGTCCGCCGCGAGCAGACAGTTGGCCATCTTGAAGAAGGCAGCATCCTCACCGGCACGGTGAAGAACCTGACCGACTACGGCGCGTTTGTTGACCTCGGCGGCCTCGACGGCCTGCTGCACATCACCGACATGTCCTGGGGCCGTTTGACT
>CAIZGA010000477.1 GCA_903932385.1 uncultured Acidobacteriota bacterium | reverse complement strand
TTTTGACAACGCCGGCAATCTCTACATCGCAGACTTCGGCCCCAACGGTTACTACGGCACTCTGGGTTCCATTGACAAGCTGCACCTCACGGATGTGCCCGCAATGCAATTCGGCAGCGTGAACATTGGTGCAACCGGAACAACGCAATCCATCACTGTCGGTAACAGCGGCAATGCACCACTATCGTTCTCTGCGATTACACCCAGCAACGGATTCATGCTCGATAGCAGTAACACCTGTACTACAGCCAGCGGCATCGCTATGGGCGCGACCTGCAATCTCGCTGTCGACTTCCAACCTGTAACATCCGTTTCCGGCGGAACGTTGACTCTTGCCGATAACGCTTCCAATCTACCAAACCCTCAGCTTGTGTCGCTCTCGGGATCAACCCCGCAGTCGACACCAACAATCACAGTGAGCAGCAGCGCTGGAAACAACCTCAACTATTCAACAGCACTCACCATCCTCGTCAACGTTGCTGGAACTAATGGCACCGCGACGGGCAGCATCACTTTCTCCGTCAACGGCAGCGCCCCACAAGGCCCCATGCAGCTTGTGAATGGCGCGGCGTCACTCGGACTCGGCGTGCTCAATGCCGGTACATACACCATTGCGGTTTCCTATTCCGGCGATAACAGTTACACCGCCGGCAGCGCGGCTTCTCCCTCCATCGTTGTTAATCCGGCGACGTTGAATATCACGGCCCCAACCATTTCCATGGTTGCAGGCGCACCTGTGCCAACGCTCACGCCAACCTACTCCGGCTTTGTCAACGGAGATACCGTAGCCGCACTCGCTACACCCGCCACATGCTCCACGACTGCGAGTTCCGGCAGCGCAACCGGCACGTATCCGGTGACATGCACCGGCGCATCTGCCGTCAATTACACAATCGCTTCTCTTCCGGGAACAATCACAGTCACCAACGGAACTGCAGAAAAGATCAGCTTCTCTGCGTTGCCCGATGTCACCTATGGTGTCGCTCCCATCACTCTAAATGCCACCGCAAGCAGTGCTCTACCAGTCAGCTATGCCGTGCTGCAGGGCAATGCCGTCATCACGCCCGTGGGTAGCGGATACGCGCTCACCATCCTTGGCGTCGGAGCTGTAACGGTTGAAGCAAGGCAGTCCGGCAACACTACCTATGCGCCCGCACAGTCCGTGGACCGCACCTTCAACGTTGCGCCCCATGCTTTGAGCGTGGTTGCCACGAACCAGAAACGTGCCGCTGGACAGCCTGATCCCACCTTCACCTACACGCTCTCAGGTTTCGTCAATGGAGATACTGCTGCCGTACTTTCCGGCGCGCCCCTGCTCAGCACCAACGCATTGGAGTCCAGCCCGGCTGGGACCTACAACATCAACATCGCCGTCGGCACGTTGAGCGCAGCCAACTATGAGTTGGAATTGGTGCCGGGAATTCTGACGATTACATCTGCCAAAACAGGTACGGCACAAAAAATCAGTTTCGGAACTATCGGAAACAGGACGTACGGATCCGCAGCATTTACTCTCAGTGCATCTGCCAACAGCGGTCTGCCGGTCAGCTTCACTGTAATCTCCGGCCCGGCAACGCTTGCGAGTAACCTGCTCACCATCACCGGCGTTGGCACTGTTGTTGTTGAGGCAGATCAAGCCGGTAATTCCGCCTGGGAAGCGGCTGATCCGGTGCAGCGTGTCTTTGTCGTCTCGCCTAAAATACTTTCTGTCACTGCAGCCTCGGCACGTCGGCCCTACGCGCAACCGAACCCGATTTTTGCCTACACCATAACTGGTTTTGTGAATGGGGACACATCGGCCAGCATTACCGGTTCGCCCACGCTTTCATCCGCAGCAACATCCACCAGTGACGCCGGCACATATACCATCGCTATCTCTGCCGGTTCACTCTCTGCTGCCAACTATACTTTTGACCTCGAGCCCGGAACTCTGACCGTTACAACTGTCAGCCAGACGCTATCTTTCCCGGCGTTGGGAACTGTAACGTACGGCTCCTCCCCAATCGCATTGGCTGCCACTGCCAGCAGCGGCTTGCCGGTAACGTATCAAGTTGTCGGCGCCTCCAGCGCTGCCTCACTCAACGGATCGGTAATCAACATACTGGCAACGGGAACCATTACGATTCAGGCTACCCAAGCCGGCAACATCGACTACCAAACCGCCTCCGTCACGCGCACACTCACCATCAAGGCGGCACCGCTGGTAATTTCCGCTGACAATATCAATCGCAATCAGGGCGACCCGAATCCTACCTTGACCTGGTCTGTAAACGGTTTCGTCTATGGAGACCAGCCCGGCATCCTCACAGGCACACCGGTGCTGACAACGACAGCGAAAACATCAAGCCCGGTGGGAACATATCCCATTCGTATCTCAGCCGGAACTCTGGTTGCGCCGCCGAATTATGTACTGCAATTCGTCAACGGAACACTCAACGTCAACTCCAACATCTCCTTTTGAAATAGGAGATGCATGAAGCCTGTAAAGCCTTAGCTTTCCCAGTTGAAATGTCCCAGCCAGGCAAGTGGCTGCCACTCCGGCGGCCGTTTGCCGGGCACTTGCGCGCCTGTTAGACTTGAATTTTGCACGCCTAAAGGAACGAATCACAGCATGGATACACAGACACGTCACGCACTCAAGTCCGACGCCTTCGTTACTGCCACCAAAAGCGGCCTCCACTGGATTGATGATCATCGCGGCAAGGTTTATACCGCCGCCATCGTCGTCGTGGTCCTGTGCCTGGTGGTCATCGGCGGATATTTTTACAACCAGCAGCGCAACGCACAGGCCGCCGTTGAATTCGGCGCCGCGATGGACGTCTACAACGCACCCATTGCCGAGCCCGGCGTTGCCACTGCCCCCGGCGTTACTACCTATCCCAGCGCCGCAGACCGCGCCCGTGCCGCCGCCAACAAGTTTGATGCCATTGCCACCAAGTACCGCTTTACCGTGACGGCTGACAATGCCCGCTACTTTGCCGGGCTGACGTTTTTTGAGGCCGGCGAAAACGCCACCGCGGAGAGCACCCTGAAAGTGGTCGCCGCCAGCTGGGACCGCAATCTGGCCGATTTGGCCAAGTGCACCCTGGCCACGCTCTACCACCAGACTGGACGCGATGCCTCGGCCATTGACCTGCTGAACCAGGTTGCCGCCAAGCCCTCGTCCACCGTCAGCAGCAGTCAGGCCAAGCTGGAACTGGCCCAACTGTACGACTCCTCCAACCGCCCCGATGACGCCAAGCGCATCTACGCGGACCTGAAGGACAAGGACAAAGACGGCATGGCCGGCCGCATCGCAGCCAGCAAGCTCGCTCCCGCAAAGTAATAAATCTATAGTTTGGAATTGAGATACGGCGTGGCCCCTGGCCATGCCGTTTTCTTTGCTACATGATCCGCAGTTGCTGCAGCAGGTAATGCATCAACGCCAGCACCGCTGCGCCCATGGTGGCGGAAAAAATATTCTTGATGCGAAAGCCCGGCACAAACAGGCTGGCTATATAGAGAAAGAATCCGTTCACAATAAACCAGAAAATCCCCAGCGTCAGCATGGTCAGCGGAAAGGTGAGGATGTGCAGGATGGTGATGAACCAGCCGAAGACGATGTTCACCAGACCCACCGCCAACGCCGCCCACATCGCCGCGCCAAAGCTATCCAGCTCAAAGCCCGGCACCA
>CAIZGA010000476.1 GCA_903932385.1 uncultured Acidobacteriota bacterium | reverse complement strand
TGCAACAAAGAAAGTATCAAAATGCGTCCCACAGCACGCGAATTTTGAACGCGGGAGATTACGAATGAAATTGCAAAACGCCTGGAGTCGTCGCAGCTTTCTTTCCGCCATGGCAGTCACTGGCGCAGCCGCAGCAACGGTTGGCATCAAACTGCAGTCGCGTAAGTCTGCAAACCGCGCGTCGGCCACCAACAATCATTTTGCATTTCTCGGCACAGCCGCAACGGACGATGCAGCCACCCACATCGTCTCCAGCTATCGCATCCAGAATGGCAAGTGGGAACTGGCCTCCACAATTTCCGCAGAAAACCCGCAGGCACTTGCTCTGCACCCGGCGCTGCCCGTGCTGTATGTTGCGCATAGTAGCGATATGTTCGAATCTCTGCCCCGCGGCAGCGTGTCGGCCTTTGCGATTGACCCCGCCACTGGCGCTCTCAGCCCGATGGGACGCGAAGCCATGGCGCTTTCCGCCACCCGCCCCAGTCACATGGCGGTCTCGCCCGATGGCCGTTCGCTGGTCGTCTCCTCACACGGCGGCGGTTCCTACAATCTCTTCTCGCTGGCAGCCGATGGCTCGCTCGTTTCCACTCCATCTCCGCTGAAAGAAACCGGCGACGCGCAGGGAATCGCACATCCGCAGAGTGTGGCTTTCCGCGCCGATGGCGCTGCCGCTTATACGGCAGATCTCGGCACCGACCGCGTCAGCCATCTCACCTTTGGCAACGATGGTATGGTCGTCCGCAGCCGAGTCAAACTGGCTGCAGGCAGCGGCGCAGCCGAGGTCGAACTACACCCCTCCGGCCGCGTCCTGATGGTCTCCAGCCGCTTGCAGCCGGCAATCTCCGTCGTTCACGTGGATAAGTCCACTGGCGAACTGCAGAAGGTCAGCCATCACTATCCGGTGGCCGCAGAAGCCGGCGGTCCCATCGCTCTAAATCCCAAGGGCAATCGCCTCTATACCGCCTCAACGCGCTCGGGAGAGACAATTCTGACCACATACGGTGTAGCTGGAGCCAGTGGCCGTCTGCACAACCTGCAGCAATTGGCTATCAATGGCGTTGGCCGCCCGGTGGAGTTAATGCATCTTGGACAGCAAACTTTGGGCGAGCAGGCACTCCTGGCCGGCGAGAAGGGCATTGCCAGCCTCTCCTTTGACCCGCAGACAGGTATGCTGAACCACTCCGAAACCGTTGTGGCCAAGCCCGGCGTCGTCAGCCTGGCAGTGCTTTCCCTCTAAATTTTCAATAGAAAATCAACCGGCATTATTGCGCGTTCAATCCGTCAACCAGTGAGTTGCGGTAGGCGCGCATGGCCGGTATGGTGCCCAGCAGAGCGCCACACACAATGGTTGCCACGGCATAAATCTCCACCCGCGTCGACAGCCCCACCAGTTCAATCGGCAGCCCGAAGTGGCTTTCAATCACGCCGCGCAGCAGGAACAGCAGCAGATACACGGCTCCTATACCCACCACCGTGCCAACGGTTGCAATCAGCGTGGACTCCATCAGGAACAACGTGAAGATTTGCCGCGCATGCAGACCCACCGCGCGCAGAATGGCAATCTCGCGACGCCGTTCATTCAGGGCCGTGTAGAGCGCAATCAGCATCGCAAGCAGCCCAACCACCAATACCGCGCCAGAAACCAGCGAGAGGGCCGTGTCGGCGTAATCCAGCAGGCTCCACAGCTCCTGCAGAGTATACGCAGGGATAATAGACGTCAGCGGTTCGGCTTTGTACGTGTTGATCTCACGTTGCAGGTACAACGTGCTCATGCGTGACTTGGCCCCCAGCAGGAAGCAGGTAATCACATCCACCTTCAGCTTGCTGGGATCCAGCGGTGGCGGCTCTTCGCCAATGGCTGGTGGCGTACCGTTTTCCCAGCCGTAATGCATCGCCTCTTCGCCCAGTAGCGTGATGTACACCGCTCGGTCCACCGGCGTCGCCGTCGGCGCCAGTATGCCCACCACAGTAAACGGCGTCGTATCGTGTTTCAGAATCGACTTCTCTTCAATGCCGTGCGCGAGAACAATCTTCGCCCCGAGGCCAAGATTCAGTCGGCTGGCCACATCCGCACCCAGCGTGATGTCAAACAGTTCCTGCGACGCGTGCCCCTGCGACAGCACCAGCGATTTGTTTCCGCGATAGTGATAGTGCGCGTAGAAGTTGTCATCCGTCGCAATCACGCGGTAGCCGTGGAAGGAATCGCCCATCGTGATGGGAATCGTCCATGCCACTGCCGGGTGATGAGCAAAATGCTGGTAGCTCTCCCACGAAATATTGTTCGACGCGTTGCCGATGTGGAAGATGCTCGATAGCAGCAGCGGCAAGCCGCCGCCACGTGCGCCCACAATCAAATCGGTATGCGAGAGCGTGCCGGAGAAGCCGGCCTTTGCGGCATCGCGCAGCCGGTCCACGCCCACCAGCAGCATCATGGAAAGTGCGATGGAAAAAATCGTCAGGGTCGTGGTCAACGCCCGCGAGCGCAGCGATTTGAAGGCCAGCCGGAAGAGGGTCTTCATAGCTTCGCCTCCGCCAAGACTGCTGCGTGATTGATTTCCGCCAGCGAGACGGTCTGATCAAAGTGCGCTGCCAGTGAACGGTCATGCGAGACAAACATCAACGTCACTTCACCCTGGCCGGAATTTTTCGTGTCGCGAATCGCTTCCGTCAGCAGGTCAAGAAATGCATCGCGCCGGTC